>JBKOUP010000472.1:0-12117 GCA_046723495.1 Acidobacteriota bacterium | reverse complement strand
AGCGCTTCGAGCTCGATATTGCGGACGGCGACGGCGTTCTTCATAGGCCGCGAAGTGTAATCCCACGGGCGCGCCGGCAGCGTTTCGGCAGGACTTTTGCCTTTGGTCTGTGATGGTTGACAACTGAATGAGCGTTCATTCAGTGTCAATCCTGGGCTTAGGAATCGCAAAAGTCGGGCCGGAGCTGGGATTACACTTCGCCGGCCATGAAGAACGCTGCCGTCGCCGTCCGGAACCACGAATTCGAACAGCTGCTGCACGAGCACGGGTTGCTCACCTCGCCGCGGCCGACCGTCGACCGCGCCAAGCTCGAGCACCACCTGCGCGAGGCGCTGCGCCTGCTGCACGTCGACATGGAGGACGAGAACCTGCGCGACACGCCGCGGCGGTGGGCGGAGTCGATGGTGACGCTGACGAGCGGCTACGACTTCACGGACGTGAAGAAGCTGATGACGCTGTTCCGCAAGGCCTGCTCGGCCGCGGACGAGAACTGCCAGAACCTCGTCGTGGTGGGCGGGACGTACAAGACGCTCTGCGCGCACCACATCCTGCCGTTCTTCGGGCAGTTCATCGTCGGCTACATCCCGGAGAAGACGATCATCGGGGCGTCGAAGATCCCGCGCGTGGTGGAGGTGCACATGCGGCGCTTGCAGTCGCAGGAGCACCTGGCCCACGACATCGCCGACACGATCCAGCGCATCCTCGAGCCGCGCGGGATCGCCGTGTGGATGGGCGGCCTGCATCTGTGCATGGTCATGCGCGGCGTGGAGCAGGAGTCGTCGTTCATGGAGACGAACGTGCTGCGGGGGGAGTTCCTGGAGGACGAGCGCACGCGCCAGGAGTTCATGTCGATCGTGAACCGGCGGGGACAGCGGAGCTGAGTGTGGCGCGGACTTCAGTCCGCGCGGGCGGGATGAATCCCGCCCCACATTGGCATCACCCCACCCCTTGACGAATATCACAATCAGCAATATATTGCAATCCGCCATGACCCTCGGCGACAAGATCGCCCGCCTGCGCGTCCTCGAAGGAACGGCCCGCGGCCTCGGTCGGGAGATGACCCAGACCGAGGTCTCCAACGCCATCCGCGACGAGCTCGGAGGGCGCATCAGCCAGTCCTACCTCTCCCAGATCGAGAACGGGGCCCGGCTGCACCTCACCAGCGGGACGCGGCAGACGCTGGCGCGCTTCTTCAAAGTCCATCCGGGGTATCTCGTTGAAGATCTCGAGGATCCCCATCTGCCGATCCGGCCTCGGCGCGACATCGACGAGAAGCTCGACCTCTGGCTCGTCGACGGCGCGGAGGAGTTCCGGGCCGACGTGGAGCTGAGCCGGGCCCTCCTGGCCATCGCCAAGCACGAGCACTCCCGCGAGTGCCTTCTCCTTCTCGCCGCCATCGTCGAGAACAAGGTCCTCATCGAACGACTGCTGGAGCGGCTGGCCCCGGCCCCGCAAACCCGCCGGCGCCGCCGCCGTAATTTCGTGGAGCGATAGCCGTGACGACACTCTTCCTGATCTGCTTCCTCGTTGGCCTCGGTGTGAGCGCCGTCTCGCTGTTCGCGAGCTTCCTGCACGTGCACCACGGAGGGTTCCACTTCCACGGCCACCACGGCGACGGCTTCGGCCGCGGCCTGCTGCGGCACGGCAGCGAATGGTTCGGCAGCCTCTTCAACCTCGCCGCGGTGACGATGTTCCTGGCCTGGTTCGGCGGCGTCGGCCTGCTGCTCGGCGAGACCACGCGCCTCGCCACCGCCTTCGTCGTCGGCATCGCCGCCGGCGCGGGCTTCGCCGGCGGCGCGTTCATCATCCGCCTCATGCGCGCCATGCGCCGGCGCGAGCGCCCGCTGGAGCCGATCCAGCTCGTCGGCACCGTCGGCAAGCTGACCATCCCGATCCGCGAAGGCGGCACTGGCGAGGTCGTCTACACCGTCGACGGCACGCGGCGCTGCTCGGGCGCGCGCAGCGAGGACGCCCTGCGCCCCATTGCCCGCGGCACCGAGGTCGTCATCACGCGCTACGACAAAGGAATCGCCTACGTCTGCGAGTTCGATCGCATGATCGCCCAGTAGGGCAGAAAGAGAGTCCCATGCTCACCCACATCGCCCCTTCCACGATCTTCATCAGCGGCGGCATCGTCTTCGTTGTCTTCGTGATGGTGACCGGCTTCGTCCGCGCCTTCCGCAAGGCCGGCCCGCACGAGGCCCTCGTCGTCTACGGCCTCGGCGGCAAGCGCGTCATCACCGGCGGCGGCTCGATCATCTGGCCGCTCGTCGAGACCTACCGCACGCTCTCGCTGGAGCTGATGTCGTTCGACGTCGCCCCGCAGCAGAACCTCTACACGAAGCAGGGCGTGGCCGTGACGGTCGAGGCGGTCGCGCAGATCAAGGTGAAGTCCGACAAGGTCTCCGTCGAGACCGCGGCCGAGCAGTTCCTCAGCAAGACCCCGCAGCAGCGCGAGGGGCTGATCCGCCTGGTCATGGAAGGCCACCTGCGCGGGATCATCGGCCAGCTGACGGTCGAGGAGATCGTCAAGCAGCCGGAGATGGTCGCGGACCGGATGCGCTCCACGTGCGCCGAGGACATGAACAAGATGGGCCTGGAGGTGATCTCGTTCACGATCAAGGAAGTCCGCGACAAGAACGACTACATCGCCAACATGGGCCGCCCCGACGTCGCCCGCATCAAGATGCAGGCTGATGTCGCCCAGGCCGAGGCCGAGCGCGACACGGCCATCAAGCGCGCGCAGGCGCAGCGCGAGGCTGCGGTCGCCCAGGCCGAAGCGGACAAGCAACGCGTCCTGGCCCAGGCGCTCTCGCAGGCCGCGCAGGCCGAGGCCGAGCGCGACCTCGAAGTCAAGAAGGCGCAGTACAACGAGACCGTCAAGCGCCAGCAGGCCCAGGCCGACAAAGCCTACGAGATCCAGAGCCAGGTGATGCAGCAGCAGGTCACGGCGGAGACCGTGCGCGTGATGCAGATCGAGAAGGAGTCGCAGATCAAGGTGCAGGAGGCCGAGATCTCGCGCCACGAGAAAGAGCTGATCGCCACGGTGCTGAAGGGCGCCGAGATCGAGCGCGCCCGCATCGAGATGCTCGCCGCCGCCGAGCGCCAACGCCTCATCAGCGAGGCCGAAGGCCGCGCGTCGTCGGTCCGCACGCAGGGCGAGGCCGAGGCGGAGATCATCTTCAAGAAGGGCGAGGCCGAGGCGAAAGCGATGAACGTCAAGGCCGAGGCGTACCAGGAGTGGAACCAGGCCGCCGTCGTCGACAAGCTCATCACCGGCCTTCCGGAAGTCGTGAAAGCGCTGGCCGCGCCGCTGGCGAACATCGACAAGATCACGGTCATCTCCACCGGCGACGGCCACGCCGCCGGCGCGCACAAGATCACCGGCGACATGACCGCCATCGCCGCGCAGGTGCCGGCGCTGTTCGAGGCGCTCTCGGGGATGCAGATGTCGGATCTGCTGGCCAAGGTCCGCCTGATCGGCGACAAGACGCCTCCGCACGCCGACGCGACCACCGCCGTCGTGCCGCCGCCACCGACGATTCCGGTATCGCAGCCGAAGGCGTAACAGGGGACAGGGCACAGGTCATGGGGGACAGGTGGGCATGAACCGCTTGTCCCCCGTTGTTCAGCAATCTCGATGAACGCGAAGAAAGCCCTCCACGAGATCAAAGTCTTCCTCGTGATGATCCTGATCATCAGCTCGCTGCGCTCGGCGCTGGCGGACTGGAACGACGTCCCGACCGGCTCGATGAAGCCGACGATCGAAGAAGGCGACCGCGTGGTCGTGAACAAGCTCGCCTACGACCTCAAGGTGCCGTTCACGATGATCGAGCTGGCCAAGTGGGGCGACCCGAAGCGCGGCGACATCGTGGTGCTCTTCTCCCCCGAGGACGGCACGCGGCTGGTCAAGCGCGTCGTGGCCGTTCCGGGCGACCGCATCGAAATGCGCGACGAGCAGCTCTTCGTCAACGGCCACGCCGCGCAGTGGACGGCCGCCGGCACCGCCGATCACGGCATGGCCGCGGTGTTCCAGGAGTCGCTCATGGGGCGCACGCACAAGGTGCAGGTCATCCCCAGCATGCCCAGCGACCACGCCTCGTTCGCGCCGCGCATCGTCCCGCCGGGGCAGTACTTCGTCATGGGCGACAACCGCGACAACAGCAAGGACAGCCGGTACATCGGCCTCATCGAGCGGCGGCGGATCGTCGGCAAAGCCTTGGCGGTGGCGTTCTCGCTCGACCACACCCGCTACTACGTCCCGCGGCTCGACCGCTTCTTCAAGGGAATCGACTAGGCGGACGCCGCGGTTCTGCCCAATCAGATTCCAAAGGAGGGATTGCCAAGAACATGCGATCGACGATTGCAGCTCTCGCGCTGACCGCGCTCACCGGCGTGGCGTATGCGCAGTACAAGCCGGCGCCGCCGGCGGTGAACCCGAATGGGGGGCCCGTGCAGATCATCGCGGGCGACCCGCAGCAACAGGCCAAGCTCGTGCCGCAGCAGGAAGCCTCGCTCGACAGCGCCCGCCGCATCCCGCGCGACGAGGCCGTCAAGCTGGTCAAGGAGCACAAGGCTGTCTACATCGACGTCCGCACCAAGGACGCCTACGACACCTCCCACCTCCCGGAAGCGATCAACATCCCGCTTTCCGAGCTGAACCTGCGGTGGAAGGACCTGCCCGTCGGCAAGTTCCTGATCACCTACTGTGCTTGAACGGCTGAGCATACGAGCGCCCGTGCGGTGCTGGACATGAATGCTCACGGAATCAAGAACGCGGCCGCTCTTCTGGGCGGTTGGAATGGCTGGCTGCAGGCCAAGCTGCCGACGGTGTCGTCGGCGCCGAAGAAGCCGTAAGTTGTCGGGGGCCGGAGCGCGGGGGAGAGTCCCCTGCGCTCCGGGCCCTGATTTGGAGTACGAAATGGCGCAGCACGTTCGCATCGTGGCCTGGTTGCTCATCGTCTACGGCGCGATCCTCCTTCTCATCGGCATCGCCGCCGGATTCTTCATCTTCGGCGGCGGCATGATCTCCGGCGACCGCACGGCCATGCTGGCCACCGGCGGCGTCGCGGTGTTCGTCGTCTGCCTGCTGTTCTTCCTGTCCGTGCCGAATTTCGTCGCGGCGTGGGGACTCTTCCGCTTCCGGCCGTGGGCGCGGATCGTGGCGATCATCCTGGCCGTCCTGCACCTTTTCAGCTTCCCGTTCGGCACGGCCCTCGGCGTCTACACGCTTTGGGTCATGCTGACGGCGGAGACGCAGCCGCTCTTTGCACCGTATGCAACGAGGTGAAGTGTAACGAGGGAAGGGATTTGCGGACTTTGGTCTGCATCTTGCCTTTGCGCGTAGCCGAATGCATCGGACGCAACAATTCCGAATCATCTGCGATTGCCAGCGCCACGCCTTGCGCGAGCGGACGCTGTGGCGCCGCTCCGTGCGCGGGGCGCGCTTCCTCCGCGGACAGCTGCGACGGCGCGCCGTGGCCATCGCCGTCGGCCTCCCGATCGCCTGTTTTGCCCTCGGCTTTCCGATCGAGGCGATGAACAACACGATCACCCGCGATGCGCGCCTGCTCTTCGCTTCGTCGCCGCTCACCGACGCGTTCTTTCCCCGCCGCGCCGTGCCTCTGATGACGATCGAGACGACGAAGCAGCTGTTCTTCGAGAGCGAGATCCCCTACGGCGCGATCATCTATCGCGAGGCGCGCCGCAACAACCTCGCGCCGGAGCTCGTCGCCGCGGTCGTCCACGCGGAGTCGGACTTTCGCCCGCGCCTCGTCTCGAACAAGTCGGCGCAGGGGCTGATGCAGATCGTGCCGGAGACGAGCCGCGTCCTCGGCTGCCAGAACCCCTTCGATCCCGACGCCAACATCGCCGCGGGGACGAAGTACCTGCGCTATCTCATGGACCGTTTCGGCGACCAGCGCACCGCCCTCGCCGCCTACAACGCCGGCGAGGGGAACATCGAGCGCTTCGGAGGGATGCCCCCGTTCGTCGAGACGCGCGACTACGTGCAGCGCGTGGCCCGCCACGCCGCGGAGTACCGGCAGATCATCCAGGCCCGCTTCAACGCGGCATCGCGGATGAGCACATTGAACCAGTAAACTCTCCGCATGCTCGCCGAAGAGCGGCGCGAGTTTCAGCGCCTTCTCCTCGATCCGCCGTTGCCGGCCACGCTCGGCGTGTTGCCCGTGTCGCTGATGGAGATCGGCGTCCTCGGCGCGCGCGTGCTGCACGGCGAGCCGGTCGCCGGCGAGCACGCCGATCTGCACTTTTCGTGGAACGACGCCGGCATCGTCATGAAATGCAGCGTCGTGCGCACGTTCAGCGGCCGCGACGCGCACGGCGGACTGCAATCGGGCCTGCGCTTCCTCGCCGCCGTCGAGGACTCCGGCGACCGCCTGCGGGCCATGCTCGCCGAGCTCGTCGTGCGCGCGCTCGAGAAGCGGCGCGGCGGCAGCGGTGTGCAGCCGGCCGCCGCCATCGACGGCGACAAGACCGTTCGCGGCAAAGACGCCGCGTTCCTCTGCTACCGCCTCGAGGACGGAGCCTGGCAGCGCCGCCGCGTCTTTCTTCCCGAGCAGCCCGCGACCGGCTTCACCGTCGCGCGCGGCGAAGACAGCGCGGAGATGCAGCGCCTCTGCGACGTCTACGCCGCCGCGGACGCCGAGGGGCGGCGCCTGATCCGCCTCTTCGCGGAGCTCAGCGTGTCGAACGCGCTGGAGATCCCGCCGCGGATGTGACGCGCGCCACGGGCAGCGTGAAGTTGAACGTCGTCCCCTTCCCCTGCTCGCTCTCCGCCCAGATCCTTCCGCCGTGCGACTCGACGATGCCCTTGGCGATCGGCAGCCCCAGTCCCGCGCCGAGGCGCGCCGTGCGCTTCGCCTGCCAGTAGGGGTTGAAGATGTCTTTGAGATTTTGCTGGGGGATGCCCGAGCCGGTGTCGCTCACGGTGAAGAGCACGAGGCTGTCGCGCCGCGCCGCGCGGACCGTGATGGTGCCGCCGGCAGGCGTGAACTTCATCGAGTTGCCGACGAGGTTCGACAGCACCTGCGACACGCGGTGATGGTCGGCGTAGACCGGCGGCACGTCGTCGCCGGCCTCGCATCGCAGCTCGATCGAGCCGGCCGCGGCCTGGACCTTGAACAGCTCGTACGTCTCGTCGAGCAGCGTCTTCACGTCGAGCGGCCCCGGCTCGATGGGCAGCTGCTTGCCGCCCTCGAGGCGGGTCACGTCGAGGAGGTCCTCGATGAGCCTTCGCATCCGCTGCGCCGACAGCTCGATGGTCTCGACCTGCTCGAGCTCCTCGGCCGGCATGCCGTCCGCCATCTTCATCAGCTGCGCGGCCAGCGTGACGGCGTTCAGCGGATTGCGCAGGTCGTGAGAGACGATGGCCAGCACTTCCTCGCGCGCGCGCACGGCCTGCTGCGAGTCGAGGTAGAGGCGGGCGTTGTCGATGGCCAGCGATCCGTGCCGAGCCAGCTCGCTCGCCAGGGCCATGTCCTCGCCCGCGAAGACGCGCCCCTCCGCTGCGACGACCATGACCGCGCCGATGGTTTGGCCGCGGCTGACCAGCGGGACGACCATCGTGGAGCGGAGATCGCCGTTGATGTCGGACGTGGCGCTGACCACCTGCGGCGCGCGCTCCTCCATCGTCCGGGCGATGACCGCGGGGATGGGATCGACCGTCTTGCCGACGCGCTCCTGCAGCTCCGCGTCGCGCTCCTCGTCGCGATGGCGGACGGCGGCGCAGCGCAGCGCGCCGTCGGCTTCGATCAAGTCGATCGCGCAGGCCTCGCCGAGGTTCGGGACGTAGAGGCGGGCCAGCGTGGCGATCGTCTGCGCGAAGTCGAGCGACGCCGTCAGCTCCTGCCCCGCCGCGGCCAGGAACGCCGCGCGCCGCTCCTCGCGCTCCGCGTCCGCGCGGGCAATCTTGGCGTCGAGAGCCTCGCGCTCGGCGTCGCGCCGGCGCGCCATGGCCTCAGTCGCCAGCAGGCGCATCTGCCGCCCGAGCCGGGCCACGAGCATCGCCGAGGTCAGCGCCAGCAGCGACAGGATGATCGTCACGATGATGTTCCAGCGCTCCACGTCGCGGATCGACTGCAGGCGGTCGTCGATCGCTTCCTGGATGTCGAGCTCGAGCTTCGATGCCGCCCTGAGCGATTTCTCGTACTGCGGGTGCTTCTCGAAGAGCCGCGTGTTCAGGACGTCGGCGGGCAAGCGCCGCAGCAGCAGCTCGCTGTTCTGGACGTGGAGGTGCCAGAGGTTCGTCTCCCGGACGAGCGTCTGCAGGTCGGCGGCGACGTCGGGGTTGAGCCGCGGCGCGAGGCGGCCGAGGGTCTCGTAGTCCTGCCGTTCCTGGTTGATCGTGGCGATGAACTCCCGGCGGAACTGAGGCTGCTCAGTCACCTGGAACGCGATGATCCTGTCGAGCTCGGAGGCGACGTCCATCTGGATCTCGCTGGCCGTCTGCCGGGCCGGCTCGGCCAGACGCTGGATCTCTTCGCGCATTCTGGCCGTGCGCTTCGACACCACGATCGGCAGGATGACCAGCGAGATCAACGAGGCGATGATGAACAGCACCGGCAGCATCGTCGTCCACGTGCTTTCCGGCCCGACGCGCCAAATGCTGCGTCGCTCTTGGCGTGGCCTCGTTGCCATGCTTCAGACCTTAGCGGCGATCCGAGCAATATGCTTGCCGTTCCCTCATCTGACATACTGACGGAATGGTTGCGAATGATCGCCGCGAGTTCCAGCGCCTCCACCTCGCCAAGCCAATTCTGGCGCTGATGGACGGCCAGAACGCGTTGATTCTCGACGTCGGCGTCGGCGGCGCCTACATCGAACACTACGGCGCGCTGGCCGCCGGTGCACGCTTCAAGCTGCTCTTCCGCTGGCACGGCGCGGACGTGGAGTTTCTCTGCGAGGTGGTGCGCAGCGACGTCGTCCGCCAGGGCGGCGACAACCTGAGCATCGTCTCGCACAGCGGCGTCTCCTTCGTCGAGGCGATCGGCGACTCCGAGGCGCGCCTCAACGACATGATGGCCACGTTCGTCGGCCGCGTCCTGGCCGCGCAGCGCGCCAACGCCAGCGGCCAGGAGGATCGCGGCGAGTCGCTGCCGCTCGCGCAGCTCGGCGGCGCCCGCCGCGCCCGCAGCCGCGGCTGGGTGTCGTTCCGCTGCAACGGCGGGATCTGGCGCCGCTCCCTGGCGACGTCGCCGGCGCAGCCGCCGGACGGCTTCACCGTCGCCGCCTACGAGGACGAGGACGAGCTGGCGCAGCTCTGCGCGACGTACGAGGCCGCGGACGCGGAAGGACGGCGGCTGATTCGACTGCTCGCCGAGCTGAGCGCGCGCACGGTCACAGGCTGAAGTCGCACATCGACTCCAGCACTTCATCCGCCGCCGAGAGATCCTGCGCGAAGTGCGCGCGCGGATTGCGCACGGCCACGCAGTACGCGCCGGCACGCTTGGCGGCGACGACGCCGACGTGCGAGTCCTCGAAGACAATGCAGCGCTCCGGCGGCACGCCGAGCTTCCGCGCCACGACGAGGTAGGGCTCGGGGTCGGGCTTGGCGCGCGTGACCTGCGCGCCGTCGACGATGAGCTCGAAGGCATCGCGGATGCCGAGGCGGCGGAGGATGGCGTCGATCTCACCGCCGACCGCGGAGGAGGCGATGGCCAGGCGCAGCCCGCGCCCGCGCAGCATGCGCACGACGTCGGCGACGCACGGCAAAAGGCGCAGCTCCGTTCCCGCGCAGGCGTCACGGAAGTGGCGCTGGCGAATGGCCATCAGTTCGGCAACGGAGCGCTTCCAGCCGAAGTGCTCGCGCAGCTCGCGCACCTCGTCGAGGATGCGCGTGCCGGAGGCGAGGCGGAAGGAGTCGGGCAGCGTGGCGAAGTCGCTCCCCATCTCGCGGCAGAGCCCGGCGCTGGCCGCGGTGTGCTGGGCCTCGAGCTCGATCATGGTCTCGTCGAAGTCGAAGATGGCGGCGTCGAATGCTACCGTGCGCATGTGGACCCGGAGTTCCAGCGCGTCATCACGCGCGTGCTGATCGTCGGCGGCGCCATCGGCGCGATCGCCGTCGGTGCGCTCGTCGTCGCCTTCCGCGCCTTCGCCGCGAAGGACCCGGCCCGCGACAAGGACTTCCGCGGCACGATCCTCGTCGGCGGCGCGATCGCCTTCATCCTCATCTGCTGCGCGGCGCTGATGCTCATCTCACTCCGCTAGCCAGCGCAGGATGTCCTCGGTGTGCTCGCCGAGGCGCGGGGGCGGAGAGGAGGGCGGCGGGCGCTGGCCGTCGATGCGGATCGGATTCCGCACGGCCTCGTAGCGGCCGATGTCCGGATGCTCGATGGTCTCGATCAGCATCGTCCCCTCGGCGGTACGCAGCGCCTCGCGCACGCCGCGCACGAGCGACGTCGGGATGGCCGCCTTGCGGCAGCGCTCGACCCAGACGTTCGCGGAGTCGGTTGCGAATGTCCGCTCCAGCAACGTCACGAGCTCTTCGCGGTTCTCGACGCGCGCGGCGTTCGTCGCGAAGCGGGGATGATCCTTCAGCTCCGGCTTGCCGATGACCCGCTCGCAAAGCTGGGCGAAATGGCGATCGGTGCCCGCGCCGATGGCGAAGGCGCGGTCGCTGCCGTGGAAGAGCTGGTACGGCACGATCGAAGGATGCGCATTGCCGTAGCTCTTCGCCTCCTCCCCCGTCAGCAACGCGCTCTGAGCGACGTTGATCAGCGAGGCGACGGCGGCGCCGAAGAGCGAGACCTCGATCGTCGAGCCCTCCCCCGTCCGCCCGCGCGCCACGAGCGCCGCGCAGATCGCGCCGTAGGCGTAGTGCGCGGTGAGGATGTCGACGACGGCGACGCCGGCCTTCGTCGGCTCCTCGCCGGTGATCGACATCAATCCCGACCCGGCCTGCGCCAGGAGGTCGTACCCCGGCGTCTCCGCCTCGTCCGTGTCGCGGTCGAAGCCGGAGATGCTGCAGTGCACCGCGCGCGAGTTGACGGGCAGCAACTTCGCGCGCTGCGTGGGGAGGAAGTTGTCGACGACGACGTCGGCTTTGTCGACGAGCTTTTGCGCGAGCTTCGCGCCGTCGCGCGTTTTCAAGTCGATGGCGATCGACTCTTTGTTCCGATTGATCGACAGGAAGTAGGCGCTGACGCCGCGGACGAACGGCGGTCCCCAGCGGCGGGTCTCGTCGCCGCGGCCGGGCTCCTCGACTTTGATCACGCGGGCGCCGGCGTCGGCCAGGAGCTGGGTGCAGAGCGGCCCGGCCAGGACGCGGGAGAAGTCGGCGACGACGATGCCCTGCAGCGGTCTCAACGGTAGGAGATTTTCAGGGCTTCGAGCTCGGCGAGGGTCTTGCGGAGGATGGCCACGACCTTGTGGACCTCGCCGCCGTAGACGCGCAGCTCGGCGTCGCCGGTGTCGGTCATGGAGTAGACGGCTTCGTCTTTTTCGAGGCGGTCACGCTCGAAGCGGATGCGCTCGGCCAGCTCCTCGATCTCGCTGACGAGGATGAAGCTGACGTCCTTCTCGCCGAGGTAGCGCTTGCACTGCGGGCAGTGAATGGAGCGGTCGTCGGAGGAGTCGACGAGCTCGAAAACGAACTGTCGCTCGCACGCCGGACACTCGAAAACCTCGGGCAGCATCGGGACGATTGTCGCACGGAATTCGAGGTTTGACGGCACCGTTAGCCGCGTGTAGCATTTCCCGCCCGCCCCACCGGCCGCGACTCTTGCTGGGAGGTCGTTCAATGGTAGGACAGCTGGCTCTGGACCAGCATATCGGGGTTCGACTCCCTGCCTCCCAGCCACCGGCAACGTGCCGGTGCGTTCGTTGGCCAAGCCTCCTTCGGGAGTTGCGCAACCAGGTCACGCTGCCGCGAGAGCCGCGGTTTGTATCCCGCGCGGGGACTCGTGCAGCGCGACCGGCACGTCCAGATCTTCCGCCGTTTTCATATACGTCTTGACAGATATGAAATGTCAGGCTATCGTCGTCGTCATATTCACAAATGTGGATATGATGAGACCATGATGGCATCGACCGCTGCTGTCCTCAAGCCCCACCTCTCGATCAACGTCCGCGACATCGGGAAGAGCATCGCCTTCTATC
>JBKOUP010000370.1:0-6513 GCA_046723495.1 Acidobacteriota bacterium | reverse complement strand
CGTCGGCAGCGTCAGATGTGTATAAGAGACAGGGGCCAGGGCCAGGCCCTGCATCGTGGCCAGGCCAATGCGCACGCCGGTGAAGGAGCCGGGGCCGCGCGTGACGGCGAAGAGGTCGACGGCTCGGCGGTCGGCGCCGCTCTCGCTCAGCAGCCAGTCGATCGACGGGAGGAGCTTCTCGTTGCGCGAGCCTTTGCCTTCCAGGGCCACGCAGCCGAGGAGCGCGGCGTCGCGCAGCAGGGCCACGGAGAGGATCGGCAGCGAGGTGTCGGCGGCGAGGACGAGCATCAGCTCCCGGATGCGCGCAGATCGCGCAATTCGATACCGATCTTCTGTGCCGTTTCGCGGATGCGCTCCTCGCGGTAAAACTCGCCGAAGGAGATGCGGCGGATGCCGGCATTGGCGATCAACTTGAAACAGTTCCAGCACGGCGAGGCGGTCGTGTAAATCTCCGCGCCGTCGATGGACACGCCGTTCTTGGCCGCCTGCAAGATGGCATTGGCCTCGGCGTGCACGGTGGTGATGCAGTGCCCGTCCTCCATCACGCAGCCGACGTCCTCGCAATGCGGCAAGCCCCGGATGGAGCCGTTGTAGCCGGTGGAGAGGACGGTGCGGTCGCGGACGATGACCGCGCCGACATGCTTGCGCGGACAGGTCGAGCGCGTCGCCGCCTGGCTGGCGATGCCCATGAAGTATTCGTCCCAACTGGCACGCACGGGCGGCATTCTAACGATGAGCACGAAACCTGCAAAAAGTGGGACGCATGGGGAAGCTGCGCGTATTGCTCGTCGAGGATGACGCCGACATCCGCCGCCTCTATGCGATCGGGCTGAATCAGCGCGGCTACGAGGTGCGCCTGGCCGCGAACGGTGCGGAGGCGGTGGAGCGGATCCACGAGGAGCGGCCGGACGTCATCCTCCTCGACTGGCTGATGCCGCTCATGGACGGCGGCGAAGTGCTGTCGCGCGTCGACGTCAACAGCATCCCCATCATCGTCATCAGCGGCCAGCCCGCGCCGCCGGACGGCGAGCGCGACCCGCGCATCGTCAGCTGGCTCACCAAGCCGGTGACGATCGACGAGCTGGTGGCGCGGATCGAGTAAAATCCGCGCACCGATGGCAAAGATCTTCTTTGTCGGACTTGACGGAACGGAAAAGAGTTATCGGCTGCAGACGCACCGCCCGTTCACGGTCGGGCGCGACCCCGGCAACGACATCATCCTGCGCGATCCGAAGGTCTCCCGGCACCACGCCGAGATCGTCTTCGAGCGCGGCTTCTTCGTCCTGCACGACCTCGCCAGCGCGAACGGCACGTTCGTCAACAGCAAGCGCGTCCGCGTGGCGCCGCTGACGCACGGCGCCAAGCTGCGCCTGGGCAACTCCTACGGCCACTTCTCCGAGGAGCTGCCGACCGAGAACGACTCCGCCGGCGAGGAGAAGCCCGTGCCGGAGCCGGTGCCCGACGAGGTCGCGGCCATGCCGACGTCGCAGCACGCGCAGCTGAACCTCTCGACGCAACCGCACGAACAGCTCGTGCCCGAGGAGCTAAAAAAAAAAGCGGAGTAGCCGAGCCGCCTGACGAGCCGCCCACCGAGCCGCTCGCCACCCTCATCGCCCCCGAGCCCGCGCCCGCTCCCGTTCCCGTGCCCGAACGTTCCCCCTTCCCGAACACGCGCTTCCACTTCATGACCGGCCTTCCCGCCGGCGAGACCGTGAACATCCGCGACGACGCCGGCAACGTCCTCCTGCACTACCGCAGCTTCGCCTCCGTCACCTCGGTCGTAGCCGCGGTCATGGCCGCGATCGTCATCGTCTCCGGCGTCGCCGCGGCGATCTTTCTGTACAGCGAGGAGCGCGCCGTGCCCGCGGCCATCGCCCTCTTCCTGGCCGCGGCGTTCTCGGTGATGATTGCCATGCTCGTCCCGCCGACGAACGCGACGCTCTACAACGGCGTGCAGCCGGTGATCACGATCGCGCAGCAGTCGAGCATCTCCATTCCGGTGGTGACGTTCCTCGTGGCCACGGCGGACGGCGAAGCGCTGGCGCGTTTGCGCAAGAGCGTCTTCGCCCGACTGGGGCGCAACCGCTGGCAGATCCTTCCGGCCAACGACGACCCGCCGGTCGGCCAGGCCGCCGAGGAGTCGCTCACGCGGGCGCTGCTGCGGAAGATGTTCGGCAAGTTCAGCGCCCGCTACCAGTCGAACGTCGTCATCCGCTACTTTGACCGCGCCGCGGCGACGATCATCCGCCGTCCCGACGCCGGCGGCCAGGTGGACGTGCTCGACATCGATCCGGAGTCGCCGATCGACCGGCGGGTGGCGGTGGCGATCGCCACGCTCATTTTGGGGAGCGAGCCGTAATCTCAATCCCCGAGTAGTACCGCTTCAAAATCTGCTCCGCCGTCCAGCCCCGAAAGGCCATGCCGTACGCGCCGACCTGGCAGAGGCCGACGCCGTGGCCCCATCCCTTCCCGAAGAAGGTGTAGCGGTCGACGCCGTCGGGATCGGTGCTCTTGTCGAAGACGAAGAGGTTGTCCGGCACGTTGAGCGACCAGCGGATCGGCAGGCCTTTCAACGTGAACGTCCTTCCCCCCTCGGCCGTGACTTCGAGCGCGATCACGCGCCCCGAAGCGTCCGTGCCGAGGGAGCGGAGGTTGAGGAGTTGCTTGATGGCGTTGCGCTTGTTGATCGAGGCCGCGAGCTCGTCGGCGCGGTAGCTGCGCGTCCAGTTGGCGAAGCTGGAGGTGCGGTCGAAAGACGCGCCGTCGATGTTGGCCTGGACGATGAGCGCGATCGGCACTTTGCGCCCGTCGACCTGCAGAAAGGCGCGGTCGCCGATCATCACCGGCACGCTGCGGTACTCCTGCCAGCGGTCGACGAGTCTCCGAAAGATCGGAATGCCCTCGGGGAGCGTGAAGGTCGTATTCTTCCCCTCCGCTTTCAACGTCAGGCGCCGCCCGCTGACGGCGGAGATCTTTCCGGTGACCTCGCTGAAGCCGCCGCGCTTCTTGAGCCACGAGCCGAGGAGGCCGTAGAGCTCCTCGCGCGGCATCGGCGCGGAGAGGTCGACGCGGTCGATGAACTGCGCCGGGAGGAAGCCGAACTTGACGAGGAAGGCCGCGGCCTCGTACGCCGGACCGTCAGCGCTTTGCGGGAAAAAGTACTTCCGATCCTCGGGAAGGGTGAGGTGCGTGCCGAGGTGGAGGCGGCCGGCGAGGAAGACGAGGACGTCGGCGCGCGACGCGGTGCGCAGATGCCCCTCGCCCGGCGCGACGCGCGAGATCGCCTCCTCGAAGCCGGTGGCGTCGCCGGCAAGGGCGGCGAACAGGCGCGCGTTGAGCTGCTGCTCGTCGAGCATGCCGCTGTCGGCGCGGCCGGCGATCGTCGTCATCTCCAGCTCGACGCAGCGGGCGCGTTTGAGGTACGGCTCGTTCCGGCCGGGGAACATCACGCCGACGTCGCTGGTCTCGCCCCCGCACGTCGCCGTGAAGAGGGCATCGATCGGCTGGCCGTTGTACGTGGCGATGAGGCCGGCGGTCTCTTTCACCGCCTGGTTGCTCAGGGCCTCCTCGCCGTCCGCGCCGAGGTAGGCCTGGCAGGCAGGCGTGGGGCAGATGTCGTAGCCCTCGCGGCGGAACTGGCCGAGGTTGCGGACGGCGTACGTGCGCGCGGCGATGGCCTGGGCCTTCTGGGCCTCGAGCTCGTCGAAGACGCGCGGGCCCATCTCCGCCGGGACGACGCCGCGCAGGTAGTCCTCGAGACTGAGCTCGTTGATGACGTTGAACTGCCCGCGCGAATTGATCCAGATCCGTGCCGCGGTGCGATAGGGCTTCTTGTCGATGACGATGGTCTCCGCCGTGGCCGGCATGACCAGGAGCGACTGCCCGGCGATCGTGGCGTGGTCGCCCTCGTCGTCGACGAGGTCGTGCTGCTTGCTGAAGGGCACGTCGGTGGGGCGGCGGACGATGAGCATCGGCCCGCCGTAGCCGCGCTGCGTGAGGTCGCCGCGGAACTGCTCGGCGGCGGTGGAGTTGGGGAAGTCGCCGGCGACGATGGCCCAGAACCGCGTGGCGGGGTCGAACGTCGCGTCGACGCGCTGGCCCGTCTCGCCGCGCAGTTTTTCGACAAGAGCGTTGGCACTGGCCTGATCGGAGAGCGAGCTGACCTGCACGGCGAAATGCGTCGGCGCGGCGTCGGGCAGCGGCGCCGTGTCGGTGAAGCCGCGGCGCAACAGCTGCGCGGCGCCGGCGTCGTCGACGACGAGATAGCCGCCGTCGATGCGCGGGAAGGTCACGCTGCGCTGGTCGGTGAGCATGCCGACGCGGATGCGCGGCTCGGCGATGGCGCGCGTGTTCGTCGTGGGCGTGAGGGCGTTGGAAGATTTCGGCAACGGTGGCGGCGATACGCTCGCGCAGCCGGCGGCCAGGAGGAGAACGAAAAGCGTTCGCTTCATGCAAAAACCTGAGCCAGGGTCGCGCCGGCGTCCGCGCCGGCCCGAGCGGCGGCGTCCCGCCGCCCATGAGGCGAGACGCCTCACCGCCGGCCGGCCGGAGGCCGGCGCGACTTTGCAAAAACCTGAGCCCGCCTGCGGACCCCCTCGCGCATCCGCTCGTCCGACTCCTTGGCGAACGTGAGGCGCATCGTGTTCTCGCCGCTGCCGTCGACGAAGAACGGCGCGCCGGGGATGTAGGCGACGCCGCGCGCGACGGCGTCCTCCACCCGCCTGGCCGTGTCGACCTCGGCGCGCATCGTGACGAAGGTGAAGAGCCCGCCGAGGGCGTCGGTCCAGGTGGCGCGGCCGGTGAAGTGCTCGCCCAGCGCGGCGATCAGCGTGGCCCGCTTGCCGCGGTAGAAGTCGCGCACCTTGGCGATCTGCGGCGCGAGCTCGCCGGAGGCGCAGAGCTCGTCGACGATCGACTGGTCGAGCATGCCGGAGCAGAGGTCGGCGGCCTGCTTGGCGATCTCCAGCGTCCCGACGAGCGCGCGCGGCGCGGCGATGAAGCCGCAGCGCAGCCCCGGCGCCAGGACTTTCGAGAACGAGCCGAGGTAGAGGACGCGGCCGTCCGGATCGCGGGCGGCCAGCGGCGTCGTGTCGGCGTCGTCCGCGTAGACAAGCTCGCCGTAGGGATCGTCCTCGATGATCAGGAAGTCGTGCTTCGCGGCGAGCTCCAGCACGGCGTCGCGGCGCGGCTGGGACATCAATCGCCCCGACGGGTTCTGGAAGTTCGGAATCGTGTAGAGGAGCTTCGGCTTCGTCCGCGCCGCCACGGCGTCGAGCGACTCGGGGACGATGCCGTCGTCGTCCTGCTCGACGCCCGCCAGCGTCGCGCTGCGCGCGTGGAACGAGGCCGTGCCGCCGATGTACGTCGGCAGCTCGACGAGGACGACGTCGCCGGCGTCGAGCAGGACATGGGCGACGAGGTCGAGGGCCTGCTGCGAGCCGGTGGTGACGATGACGTCGTCCGCGTCGCGGGCCACGCCGCGCCCGCGGCAGAGCGCGGCGATGGTCTCGCAGAGCCGCGGCAGACCGCGCGTCGGCCCGTACTGCAACGCGACATTGCGCCGCTCGCGGATCACGCGCTGCGCGATCTCGGCCATGCGCTCGGCGGGGAACGTCTCCGGATTCGGCACGCCGCCGGCGAAGGAGATGATGTTCGGATCGTTGATCAGCCGGGCGAAAGCGCGGATGGCCGAGGGGCGGAAGTTGCGGGCGTCGGCGGAGAGGAAGCGCTGCATCAGCGCTCCTCTGTCAGCGTTACGAAGGCGGCCAGCAGCCAGCAGATGCCGGGCCCCGCGGCGAGGCCGCGGAGGGCGGGCACGAGCGGGACGAGCGGGCCGAGGCCGATCTTCAGGACGGCGCCGGCCATGGCCAACGCGAACGACGCCGCCACGGTCACGACGCCGATCACGAGCGCGGGGAGGAAATGCGCGCCGAAATGTCCCCTGACGTCGCGCCAGGCCATGCGCAGCGATTCCTCGACGCCGGTGCCGCGGGCGACGGCGATGACGATGGCCTTCCGCGCGCAGAGCGTGAACAACACGATCGTCACCAGCACCAGCGGGGCGACGATCAGGATGCCAAGGCATCCGGCCAGGACGGCCGGCAGCGCGAACAACAAGAGCACCGGCACGCCGACGACGGTGACGGCCATGGCCGCGGCCACGATCTCGATGCCGAAGACGCGTCCCCACATGGCCAGGCCCGCGGCAAGCCACGACTGGAAAGAAAAAACGCGGTAGGCCTCGCGCGTCCGCGCCGGCGCGGCGGCCGCGGCGCGCGCGCCGTCGAGATAGGTCCGCGCGCTGGCCGCAATGGGAAAGGCCGTGACGATCATCCACACCAATCCACCGACGAGGATCGAGACCACGATGGTGACGGCCCCGGTGAGGACGAGGCTCGGGCCCGGCGCGCGGATGATCTCCGCCACCAGCGGCGCCACCGTCGCCAGCGTGGCCAGGTTGAAGCCGACGGCCAGCGCCGCGGAGACGCCGACCTGCAACACGACCGTCTCCCA
>JBKOUP010000285.1:0-5339 GCA_046723495.1 Acidobacteriota bacterium | reverse complement strand
ACCTAAATCAAAGCCGGCGGCCCAGCGAAAAGGCAGCCGATGACCCCCACGACAAGAGCGGCCATTCCGGTCACTCGGTCCGAAACCACTCCGGCGACAGGCGACGTTCTGCCGAATCGCCGCCGGAGCTTCGAGCCACCGAACCGCACCAGAAAGGTCGCACAGTGAAGAAGACCCTCCTCGCCATCTCCGTCGCCTCCCTCGTCTTCCTCGGCTGCACCGCCACGATGAACACGGCCCTCCCGCCCGGCGAAATGAGCCAGGCCGGAACGATCCGTCCCTGCCACCGCGACCACCGCGACGCCCAGGCCTGCGGCAATGCCATCTTCAACCAGACCGTGATCGCCCAGATCCATACCGGACAGACGCTGACCGACGTGCGCGCCATCATGCGCCACGAGGCCGAGCGCCGCACCGTCGACGGCGCGAACGAGTCGTGGGGCTACATCACCAACTACGACAACAAGGTCATGACCTGGATCGCCTTCACGGACCGCAAGGTCAGCGGGGTCACCACGCAGCCGTGGGTTCGTGACTAAGTCTCTCCCGCCGCAACTTCCAGAAAGAAGGATTCCATGGGACTGCTTTGGATCGTCATCATCGGTGCGGTTGCAGGCTGGCTGGCCGGCCAGTTCATGAGAGGCAACGGCTTCGGCCTCCTCGGCGACATCGTCGTCGGGATCATCGGCGCATTCATCGGCGGCTATCTCTTCCGTTCGCTCGGAGTGGAGATCGGGCACGGCCTGATCGGCAGCCTGATCGTCGCCTTCGTCGGCGCCGTGCTCCTCCTCTTCATCGTGCGGCTCTTCACGGGCCGGCGGGCCGGGCGCAGGTTGTGGTCGTGAGTGTCCTCAAGATCGTCGCCATCGTGCTGATCGTGGCCGGCATCGCCGGCGTCATCTACGGGAAATTCACGTACACGCAGGCGACGCACGAGGCCAAGCTCGGGCCGATCGAGCTCTCCGTGAAGGAGAAGAAGACGGTCAACATCCCACTCTGGGCAGGGATCGCCGTGATCGTCGCCGGCGGATTGCTGCTCTTCGTACCAAGGACCGGAGGTCCAAAATGAAACGACTCTTTCAAAGTTCTTCACTCGTCATTCTCGTGGCCGTTCTGGCGGCGGCAATCGCCGCTCCGGCCTCCGCGCAAAGCCGCGACGACCGCAATCGCGACGGCGACAACCATATGAGAAAGAATCGCACGATCACCGTCGTCTGCGAATCACGCGACGGACGCCGCCATCGATGCGCAGCCGACACGCTGGGACAGATCACGCTCGGCCGCCAGCTCACCCGCAGAAACAATTGCATCGAAGGCCGCACGTGGGGCTACGACAGGCGGGGCATCTGGGTCGACCGCGGCTGCCGGGCCGAGTTTCTGATCGCCGACAACGGCGGAACGTACCGCGACCACGGACCGAGCCAGGCCATGCGCACCTTGGTTTGCGAGTCGAACGGCTCGCAGCGCAGCTACTGCCGCGGCGACGCCCGCTTCGGCGTGCAGTTGACGCGGCAGCTCAGCCGCACCAACTGCGTCCTCAACCGGACCTGGGGCTCCGACCAGAACGGCGTGTGGGTCCGCAACGGCTGCAGCGCCGAGTTCACCCTGATGACGCGCGGAGGCACGAGATGATCCGCCACTTCGCCCGCTTCCACGCACACACGCTGGCGTGTTTGGCCGTCGTGCTGTTCGTTCCATTGGCCGGGTACGCTCAGGTCGATGCCGTCAACCTCACCGCCGCCTTCGTCGATGGCGGCGTCACGATCGACCGGCTTCTCGTCTATGAGATCGGCGGAATTGTTCTGATCCGCGGCCGGACAGGCGAACCGCTCATGGCCGCGGCGGCGGGACGGTTCGCCGCGCGCGCCGGCTACCGGCGCGTGGCCAACCTCATCGAGATCGTGCCCGGGCTCGCGGACAAGGCCCTGGTCACGGGCGCTCAGCACGAGCTGGACATGGCGCGTGAGCTGGAAGGCTGCCGCTTCCAGATCGAGTCCGTGGGCGGCATCGTGCGGCTGCGCGGTCACGTCACGCGCGAGGCCCAGATGGACTACGCCGTCTACCTGATCGGCAAGATCGACGGCGTGAAACAGGTGCGCTCCGAGCTGATGTTGACCGCGCCGGTCGCATCCGCGAGGCAGCCATGAATGAACCGCAAGTCACGCCCATGACCTACCTCGGCGAGATGGTGGCGATGTCCTGGAAGCACGGCCGCGAGCTGACCGTCGCGGTGGCGTGCGTCGCCGCCGTCGCCGTGACCGCTCTCGTCACGTTTTCGCCCCGTCCCGCGCACGTGCTCTTCGTCCTGCTGTCCGCGGCCGCCGCGGTCCTGCTGTTCGAAGCGGCGGCGGCGGCGTGGCGCCTGCATCGCCGGCAGCGGGTCTCGCTCGCCACGACGCGGTCGCTGCTCGACCTGAACGCCACCGACCGCGCGGAGCTCGAGCAGCACCTGCGCGCCCGCTATCGCCGGCGGGAAGCGCGCATCCACGAGCGGAACGCCGTTCGGCTGGAGCGGCTGGCCGGCGAGATCGACGCGCTACAAATCGAAGTCCTCGGACGTTCTCATCGACGAGTGGCGGTGTAATCGCGAAAGGATTCCAGGAGGCCCTCATGCTCACATGGCTCGTCATCGGTATCGCCCTCGTCGGCGTCGTTTATCTCGGCCGGAACCTGGCCGCGCGCTTCGCGTCCCATCGCCTCCGGCAGTTCATCGATCGCCGCCGGACGTCGTCGCGGCTCGTCAGCCGCGGAGAGCTCATCGACGGCAACCGGCACCTTCCCGTGGCCCTCGCCCTCAGCGAGTCGGCGCTCTTCTACGAGAGCTCCGATCTGCAGGCCTCTCTCGATCTCGAATGGATCGGCGAGGTCGAGTATGACGACGCGGTCGTGGCCGGGAAGTACGTCGGCGACGGAAGCGTCCTGACCATCCGCTGTTACAGCCAGGCATTCGAGTTCCTCATCCCGATCGCCGCGCTTCCGCAATGGCAGGCAGTCTTGCCGGCGCATCGCCAGGCGGCACGCGCGGGCGCGCCGGCCGTCGACGCCCACTTCGTCTCGAATCGCGAATTGAGCCGCGCCGACGATGACGGATGGCCTATCCAGGCCGTAGCGGAAGGAACGGCGTTGTGACCTCGGGCCTCTCGTCGAGATTTGCAGGCTGGGTCTCGGAGAAAGCAGGCTCCTCGGCCGCCTTCGCCCTCGCCCTGGCCGTGATCGTCGTGTGGCTCCTGACCGGCCCGCTCTTCCATTATTCGGACACGTGGCAGCTCGTCATCAATACCGGGACGACGATCGTCACGTTCCTGATGGTCTTCCTGATCCAGCGCACGCAAAACAAGAGCGCGCTGGCGGTGCAACTGAAACTGAACGAGATCGTGGCAGCGCTCGACGGCGCCAGCAACCGCCTCGTCTCGGTCGAAGATCTGTCGGAGCCGGAGCTGAACGTGCTCTACATGCACTATCAAAAGCTCGCCGAGATGGCCAAGCAGGACAGCCGCATCACGCAGTCGCATTCGATCGACGAGGCCGAGGCCCGACACGCCAGGAAACAACGCAAACGCAGGAGCCCTGAGCCGGTGCCTGGGCTCACGACATGACCACCCACGGTTTTCGCAGCTCGATTTGCTGCGTGTCCGCGGGCCACGTGCCGAGGGGCATATAGAACGTGCCTTCCCCAGCGGCGCGAGCCTTTCGGAGGAAGTCGCTCAGGCTTGCGCAGTGGCCGCTGCTGCGGCGCACTTCGCTCCGTGGGAATTGAACGCCGGTGCGCTCGGCGACGCCGTCGTACACGCGGATCTCTTCGTACGCTTGCCGATTCAGAACCGGACCTCCTGGCTCGATGCTTTCACGTTGCAGCTTCCACACAGCCACCCGTGCGTGGTGCGCTTGAACGGACCGTCTTCCTCGTCGCGGAAGAGCGTTCTGGTGGCGTGGCACCAGTCGCAGCGGACGACGTGCGGGTTCCCGAAATCGGGATTGGCCTGGAGGATGGCCGCGGCCGTCTGTTTCTCGCCGTCGAGCAGGTCGTCGCTGCGAAGGACTTTGCCCGCCGTCGTTCGAACGGCCTCTCTGGTCATTCCGGCAGTATACACGGTTGTTTCCGATCTGGCAACAAGATAATGAGTTGTTGCCTATTTGGCAAAACCGTAATATCCTGGCGCACGGAAGACATGACCGCCGCCAAACGCCGCCGCAAATAGGAGCTTCATGATGAGAATCTATGTGGGAAACCTCTCCGAGAAGATCACCGACGCGAAGTTGCATGAACTGGCCCTCCCCTTCGGGAAACCCGACTCCGCGAACATCGCCCGGGAGCTCCCCAGCGGCAGGTCGAAAGGGTTCGCCTTCGTCGAGTACAGGAAGGCCGACGAGGCCCGCGCGGCAATCGCCGGTCTCCACGGGAAGAATGTTCATGGCCAGACGCTGAACGTCATCGAGGCCACAGCGCTGAAACCCCGCCTCTGGTCCGCCGCCGCCCATCGTTGAGGCACCCGACGCATCTCGCTCCCAATGCCGCAACCGGTCCGCGGTTGGCAGTCGGTCGCTCCCGCTCCAAGGCGCCGCTCACCTTGAAACGGCTGGCAACCAGATCGTGCTCGGCCCGGACGTCGGCAACATGGACGGCGATGATGGGCTCGAATCGTTCCTAGAAGTCCGGCGGCAGGGCCAGCGTTTCTGACACGCGCGACTCTGATCTTTCTCGCCACGAGTTGCCTGACTAACGAAGCGTTTGTCCGCGATTCAGCGACGAATTTACGACGCCGTCGGTTCACACCAGCTTCCACGTTCACATGTAGGCAACCGTGCGCATCGGCTCAACGACACAACGTCAGAAGGATTGCGCCGCTTCGAGCCGATTGCAACGATCGATCAGGACAGTCGATCCAGAGTTGGGCCGACACAACTGCGTCGCTTAAATAGTGGCGGCCTTTTCGCGAACGCGCCAAGACGCGAGCTTCCGTGGAGCCTAGAAATAACCAAAGTATCCTGACAAGGGGTAGGCAATATTGGCGCTCAGCCACTCCTCCAGATGAGGAGGCCGCATGTCCAAAGGCGAAACCGTACCCGCCAGCGATGAGTCGCATCACCATACAAACCTTTCCGCGGCGTACCACGTGATGATGCTTGTCTTGTCGCTCTACGCCATCGCGGCTCTTGCCGCGGAGGTTGCGATCCATCTCGATCCACAGATCCGCTCGGTCCTGCACTACGCAGACTATGCCGTCTGCGTTTTGTTCGCGGGCGACTTTGCGGTGTCGGTGTGGCATGCACCGAACAGAAGCAAGTATCTCGCTACGTGGGGCTGGCTCGATCTCCTTTCGTCTATTCCGGTTCTAAGC
>JBKOUP010000299.1:0-8275 GCA_046723495.1 Acidobacteriota bacterium | reverse complement strand
CACGACGGCGGCGTCGCTGCCGCCGGGCTGCCGCAGCCGGTTGGCCGCGTCTTCGGCGGCCGTCTTCAGCATGCGCAGCGCCTCGAGGGGCGAGCGGCTTTCGGCGAGCTGCGCGCCGAGGGAACGGCCGGCGATGCTCGTGACCTCGGCGAGGTCGACGATCGCGTCCGGATGATCGCCCGGCGAGACGTCGAGAAACCGTTGCGACCACTCTGGATGAAAGCGGATGGCCACGAGCTCCGTGCCCGGCTCGCGCACGACCACGCGCGGCGTGCGCACCGGTCCGATCAGGAGAAGCTGCGCGTCGGAGACGATGCCGCGCGCATCGCGGCGGCAGGAGAAGGCGATGGAGACGGCGTGATCGGGAACGACGCGGTGCGACGAACGCGGATCGTCAGGGCCGGCGGCGTGAATCCAGAGCGCCTGCACGAACGGCGCGAGCGCGACGCCGGCATCGAATTCGGCGTACGCACCGAGGTGATACGACGGCTCCTGCATCACCGCCCCGTCAGCGAGTCCATCCGGCCGAACTTGTTCTCGAACGCGGCGACCTTCCAGCCGTCCCCGGTCTTGCGCAGCGTCACGGTCTGGTTCATCTCCGCGAACATGGCCGGGCGCATCGCCGACTCGACGCCGGGCGGGTTGAAGACGACCGTCTGCACGGCGTGCAGGACGAGCGCGCCGTCGGCCGCGGTCTCGCGCGAGGTGATCGCGAACTTCGACGGGAAAAGCGTCTGGAACATCGCCGGCCCGGCACCGATCTTCTCCTGCGTCCCGGCGCGTTCGACGTCGCTCTTCGACAGGCCGTCGGTCATCGCCACCGCGGCGTCGTAGCGCCGGTGCAGCACCTCCTCGGCGAACTGCTTGTAGTGCCGCTCCGGCGCCACGGACGCCGACCAATAGCGGTAGCCGCCGAACGCGATCACCGCGAGCAGCAGGACGACGGCGGCGCGCTTCACGGCGGTGAGGTCGTCGTCGACTGAATCGTGGTCGTGCCGGGCGACGGCGGCGCGTACGGCTGCGCCTGCTGCGGGGCCACGGTGCCCTGCGACGGTACCGTCGACGTGCCGACATTCGGCAGCGCGCTGGTCGTGCCCTGCGGGATCTGCACCGTCCCGACCGTCGGCGGACGATAGTACGTCGGCTGATTGGTCGGTGCGGGCTGCGCCGGCGCAGCGTAGGTGCGCCGCTCCTCCGGCTGCGACGGCGAGACCTTCACCGCGTTCGGATCCATCTTCGAATTCGACGAGCCGAACGACACGGTGCCGCGCCGTTTCGACGGCGCCGCGGCGGCCTCGCCGGGCTGCGCGACGGCGACCGAGGACGCCAGCGGCGGCGTGGCCGGCGTGTAGGCGGCCTTGCCGATCGCGCACGGATCGGTGCTCGTCTTCGACAGCAGGAACTCGGCGAGATGATCGGCGACCGAGGAGCCGTCGAGCAGCGTCACGCGGTTCGCGGTGCGGTCAACGCGGACGATGCGCTGCTGGACGAGGCAATTCAGAAAGGCCTGTCCCGCGTACGTCCCGTTCTTGATCCCGGCCAGCTTCACGGTCTCGTTCTTGCCGTTGATCTTGACGATGACGTCGGTCGACGACGCCGCGCCGACGCCCAAGCCCACGACGCCCTTCGGCGGCGGAGTTGCGGCCATCAACGGAACTGCGATCACTGCCAGCAGTAGTCTTCGCATCAGAGAGTCTCCAGCGCCTTGCGCACGCGCGCCAGGCCGTTGCGGATGTCGTCGGGCGACACCGCCCCCGCCGAAAGGCGGAACCACCCCGTCTCCTGCTTTAGTCCGAAGGCCTGGAAAGCAACCACGGCAAAGCCGGCCCGCTCGAGGAGGAGCTTGCGGATCTCCTCGTTCGTGCTGATGCCGGCGTGCCCGATGAGATCGAACTGCGCCGAAAGGTAGATCGCGCCCTGCGGATCGATGGCCCGCGCGGGGATGCCGTCGCGGCGCATCTCGTCGATGCCGTCGTGCAGCAGGTCGAGGCGCTCGCGCAGGCCGGCGATCATCGACTCATGGTACGCCGCCACCTCGTCGCGCATGCCGAGAAAGCGCGCCACGGCGATCTGCTCCGGGCGCGGCGCCCAGGCTCCGACGTGCCCGAGGATGTCGCGCATGCGGGCGACGACGTAGGGAGGCGCGACCGCCCATCCGACGCGGAGTCCCGTCGCCGCGAAGGCCTTCGACACGCCGTCGACGAAGATCGTCCACTGCGCCGACTCCGGCACGAGCTGCGGCGGGGCGTAGTGATGGAACGCGCCGAAGGTGAGCTGCCAGTAGATTTGGTCCCACATGAGGAACAGCGGGCGCTCGCCGGCGGAGGCGCGGCGGGCGTTCTCCTCGACGACGAGCCGGCCGATGGCCTCGACCTCGTCGCGGGCCATGACCGTCCCGGTCGGATTCAGCGGCGTGCAGATGCAGATGAGCCGCGCGTCGCGCACGTGCGGGCGGAGCTGCTCCGCGGTGGGAAGGAAGTTCGTCTCCGGCCCGACCGCGATCTCCACCGGCACGCCGCGCGTGAGGTACGTGTAATGGTTGTTGTACCACGATGGGATCGGGTAGACGACTTTGTCGCCAGGATCGACGACCGCGGCGTAGGCGGCGTAGATGATCGGGCGCGCGCCGCAGGCGATGAGGGTCGAGTCGAGGCCGAATTTCAGCCCGAGCTCTTCGTCGTAGAAGCGGACGACGGCGGCGCGCATCTCCTTGACGCCGTCCGACGGCGGGTAGTTCGTCTCGCCGCGATGCAGTGCCGCGACGATCTCGCGCTCCAGCGCGGCCGGGATGCGGAACTCCTTCGGCGAGAAGTCGCCAACGGTGAGGTTGCAGACTTCGCGGCCGGCATCGATGAGGGCGCTGACCTCGCGCCCGACTTTGAGGATCTCGGAGCCGATGAGGCCCTGGGCGAGCTTGGAAAGGCCCTGGTCGAGGGCCTGGGGCGGTGCAATGGTCATGTGCCCTTCATTTTATACGCGCGGCGGATGCGCCAGAGGTCGCGCAGCGCCCGCAGGAAGTCGTGGGACTTGAGCTTGGAGCCTTTGACGTCGTGCCAGCGCCGCACCGGAACTTCGACGATCGAGCGCGCGGCCATGTCGCGGCCGAGGAGGCGGACGTAGCGGGCGATGATCTCGACGTCGAAGATCCAGCGGGAGAGGAACGGCGTGGAGAAGACGTGGCGGGTGTCGGAGGTGGTGCGGAAAAGCTTGGCGCCGCATTGGGTGTCGTAGACGGCGAGGCGGAGCGTCTGCGAGATCAGCGTCGCGCCGACGCGGCCGAAGTAGTGGCGCGAGGCGTGGCGGGCGATGTCGCGGCCGAGGAGACGGACGCGGGCGCCCATGACCATCTGCACGTTCGGGCGCGTGTCGAGGATCTCGACGAAGAGCGGCAGCTCGGAGAGGGGAGTGGCCAGGTCGGCGTCCCAGAAGCCGGTGTAGTCGGGCTTGCGCTCGAGCGCGGCGAGGACGCCCTGCCGCACGGCCTCGGCCTTGCCGCTGTTCTTCGCCAGGTTGACGACGGTGAAGCGCGCCGGATTCGCGTCGCGCAGTTTTTCGAGGAGCGGCAGCGTGCCGTCGGAGCTGCCGTCGTTGACGAGGACGAGCTCGAGGTCGAGCCCCGGCGCCGAGAAGGTGCGCAGCTCATCGGCCGGCAGACGATGCTCTTCGTTGTAGCAGGGGATGACGAGGGCGAGGCGCGACACGGGCGCGCATTGTACGTAACTTGTCATCCCGAGCGTAGCGAGGGACCTGGGGGGCATGGGCGGCGCGCAGACCCTCCCGCCCAGGTCCCTCGCTACGCTCGGGATGACACCCGGCGTAGGATGCGCGGGATGCGCATTCAAACCATCGCCACGCAAACGCACGGCCGCTACCTCGTCCGCGACGGTCCGCCGGAGCGCCTCTTCCTCGGCTTTCACGGCTACGCGCAGAACGCCGAGATCCATCTCGCCGACGTCGAGGCCATCCCCGGCATCGACGCCTGGACCGTCGTCGCCGTCCAAGCCCTCAACCGCTTCTACCTCGGCCGGACGAACGACACGGCCGGCTCCTGGATGACTCGCTTGGACCGCGACCTCATCATTGCCGACAACATCGCCTACGTCCGTGCCGTCGTCGCCGCCCTCCCGCCGGCGGAGACGATCGTCGTCGAGGGCTTCTCGCAAGGGGCTGCCATGGCCTACCGCGCCGCCGCGCATCTCGACCGCGTCGCCGGCATCGTCATCCTCGGCGGCGATGTCCCGCCCGACGTCGACGGCCCGCTGCCGCCGGTGCTCATCGGGCGAGGGAAGGACGACGAGTGGTACACCGAGGAAAAGTTCAAGAAAGACTTGAAGTCTCTCGACGGTAGAGCCCGCGTCGAGACCGTCGTTTTCGAAGGGCGGCACGAATGGAGCGACGCCTTTCGGTCAGCGGCAGGGGAGTTTTTGTCGAGAGTGCTGACTCGTCAATATGTTGACCAGTCAGCTCGCTGACCGCGCAATGCCGGCCGCGCCGCATCTGTTGTAAACCTCTCCCGATGGAACGTTTAGATCGTCTCAAGCAGCGCCTCAAAGAGCTTCCCGAGCGCCCCGGCGTCTACCTTCACAAGAACGCCGAGGGGGAAGTTATCTACGTCGGCAAGGCGCGCAACCTGCGCAACCGGGTGCAGTCGTACCTGGTCGGCCGCGGTCCGCGCGACCCGCGCATCGACACGCTCATTCACGAGATCGACGCCATCGACTTCGTCACCACGAACAACGAGCTCGAGGCCATCCTCCTCGAGAACAACCTCATCAAGAGCCACCAGCCGCGCTACAACATCCTCCTCCGCGACGACAAGACCTACCCGTACATCAAAGTCACGGTGACCGAGGACTTCCCGCGCGTCGTCTTCACGCGACGCATCGACCGGAAGAAAGGCGACCTTTACTACGGCCCGTTCTTCGCCGGCACGGCGCGGCGGCTGCTGAAGCTGATCGCCGATCAGTTCAAGCTGCGCAGCTGCGACCTGGAGATCACCGACGGCAAGAACGCCCTGCCGCGTCCCTGCCTCTACTACGACATGCACCAATGCCTCGGCCCTTGCGTCGTCGGCCTGACGACGCGCGAGGCCTACCGCGAGATGGTCGACGACGTCGTCCTCTTCCTCGGCGGGAAGTCGAAGGAGCTGCAGAAGCGCCTGACGCAGCGGATGGTCCGCGCGGCCGAGGGGGAGAACTACGAGCTGGCCGGCTACTACCGCGATCTGATCCGCACGGTCGAGCGCGTGCAGGCCGAGCAGCAGGTGGCCTCGGCCGACGAAGAAGACGCCGACGTCTGGGGCCTCTACGAGGAAGGCGGCGACGTCGCCGTGCAGCTCTTCGTCGTGCGCGACGGCAACGTCGTCGACCGCCGGGAGCTGTTCTGGGAGAAAGTCGACGACTACCAGCGCGGCTACTTCCTCTCCGAGGTGCTGCAGCGCTATTACCAGGACAACCTCTTCATCCCGCGCGAGATCCTGCTGCCGTTCGACGTCGAGGACGAGGAGCTTCTCGCGGAGTGGCTGACGTCGCAGGCGAGCCGCAAGGTCCACCTTCGCGTGCCGCAGCGCGGCAGGGGCGTCGACCGCATCGAGCTGGCGAACCGCAACGCGCGGCTGTCGCATGAGTCGCGCTTCCGCAAGTCGCAGCAGGACCGCCTGCAGATCGCTGCACAGAAACTTGTGCAGACCCTCGGCTACGACCGCGAGATCAACCGCATCGAATCGTTCGACATCTCCAACATCCAGGGCTCCGACTCCGTCGCCGGCATGGTGGTGCTCGACCGCGGGAAGTTCGACAAGAACCAGTACCGCGTCTTCAACATCCGCAGCGTCGTCGGCGCGGACGATTTCCGCTCCATGGCCGAGGCGGTCGACCGGCGGTACCGGCGTTTGCTCGACGAAGACAAGACGCTGCCGGACCTGATCCTCATCGACGGCGGCCGCGGTCAGCTCAACGCGGCGCTGGCGGCGCTGAAGAAGCTCGGGATCGAAGAGATGCCGATCGCCGGCCTGGCCAAGCGCGAGGAGGAGATCTACGTCCCCGAGCGCGAGGAGCCGATCCGCCTGGAACGCCGCGACCCCGCGCTGCAACTGCTGCAGATGGTCCGCGACGAGACGCACCGTTTCGCCGTGTCATCGCACCGCCGCCGCCGCTCGAAGCGCATCCTGCACAGCGAGCTCGATGACTTCCCGGGCATCGGCGAGAAACGCCGCCGCCTGCTGATCGAGCGCTTCGGCAGCGTGAGCGGCGTGAAGCAGGCGTCGATGCAGGATCTGATGAACGTGTTGGGGCGGAACGTCGGGCAGCGGTTGTATGACGAGTTGCATGCCTGACGTCGAAGGGCGCAGAGCGCAGGGGGCAGGGCGCAGGTGGTGTTCTCGCAGAGACTCGAGTTTCGGCCAGCGCACGTGCGGTCAGCAAGACAACCATCTGCGCCCCGTCCCCTGCGCCCTGCGCCCTGCGCCCTGACCTGCGATAATCCCCCTCATGCAATTGGAAGGGCAGATTCGGGACATCGACATCGTCGATCGCATGGTCGAGTTGTGGCAGGCGAAGTTCACGGGCGCGTTCCGCTTCGAGCAGGACGGCGTCATCAAGATTCTCTACTTCAAGGGCGGCGACGTTCTCTCGGCCAGCACGAACGACCGCGTCGACTCGGTCGACGAGATCCTGCTGCGCGGCGGCAAGGTGTCGCGCGAGCACATCAAGCAGGCCCTGGCCAAGCGGAAGGAAAACGAGACGCTCGGCGACGCCCTGCTGAACCTCGGCTTCATCACGCGAAAAGAGCTGACGTGGGCGCGGCGTGTCCAGGTCATCGGCATCCTCCGCTCGATCTCGACGTGGCAGGACGGCCAGTACACCGGCGTCGCCGACTACCTTCCGAAGCGCGAAGAGGGGACGCTCTTCCCGCTGCCGCAGGTGATTCTCGAGCTGATCGTGACCGAGAGCGACCGCGCGCGCTTCGAGCAGGCGATGGATGGCGGCGCCGCGGTGTTCGCGAAAACCGAGGGCTTCGACGACGGCTACCGCCGCCTCGGCCTGAACGAAGATGCGGACGCGATCGTCGCGGAGATCGACGGGACGCGCAGCGCCGCCGACGTCGCCGCGGTCTCGGGCGCCGAGGCCTTCAACGTCTACAAGCTGCTCGAGGCGCTGCGCGCCCTCGGCCTCGTCACGCGCATCGAGCGGACGCACGGCGCGCCGGAGCTGTCGTTCGATGACTTCGAGTCCGCCGGCGTGAGCGACGCGAACGACGCCTGGTCGCCCACGGTGGAGACGCCGGTCCCCGCCGACGTGCCGCTGGCGGTTCCCGCCGCGGAGCCCGAGCCGGCGTGGGGCTTCGACGAGGCGCAGATCGAGACCGCGCGCCGCGCCTCGGAGCCCAAGCCCGAACTTTCGCCGCCGCCGCCCGCCGCCCCCAAGCCGAAGCGCCGAAGCCGCTGGGGCGCGATCATCGCGGTGCTGTTGGTGGCGGTGCTCGGCTTCGCAGGCTGGTACGGCTGGACATGGTGGCAGGCGCAGCAAAGTCGCGCCGTCGTCCCGACGGCCGTCAAGACGGCGTCCCGCCGTCCGCCGCTTCGCCCGAAACCAGCACCTGCCCCGGCCGTCGTGCCCGCGGTCACGACCGGCACAGTCGCGAAACCGACGGCGACCGGGACGGTCGCCAGCCAGCCGGCGAAGACGCCGGCGCTCCCGAAGACGACGAGCGCCGCCCCGCCGGCCACCCGCCTCGAGCGCTCCTCCACGGGCGCGGCCACGATCACGAACAACGCCCCCGGCAGCGCCCCCGCCGCCCGCCCGGCCGCGCCCGCGAATGACGCCCTGCGCGCGAAGTACGACGCCATGGCCCAGCAGGCAGCGGCCGATCCGGTCGGCGCCTACACCGTGCAGTTCGAGCTCGTCTGCGAGACGGCGTCGATCACGAAGGCGATGGAGGGGGGCCGGAGCGCGGTCTGGTGGCTGCCGATCTCCTATCGCGGCCGCCCGTGCTATCGCGTCTTCTGGGGCAGATTCGCGACGCGCCAGGAGGCGGCGAAGGCGGCGGCGGAGATCCCGCCCGCGCTGCATGGATCGACGCCGGTGGTTGTGAAGATTCCGAGGTGATTGGTTCTTAGTTCTTGGTTCTTGGTTCTTAGTTTAGGTCTTAGGTTTCGCAACAAACTAAGAACCAAGAACTAAGAACTAAGAACTAAGAACTAAGAACCTAACACCCCTCGTCATGCCCTACCTCATCGACGGCAGCAACGTCCTCTCCGCCGCGCGCACCTCGACCG
>JBKOUP010000104.1:0-11853 GCA_046723495.1 Acidobacteriota bacterium | reverse complement strand
GCAGCACGGCGATCGTCATGAAGATCATTTTCTTGTTCACTTCGAATCTCCTTCCTTTTTCTCTTTCTCTAATGTTCTTCCGTGGCGACGGCGCCAACTACGCTGAGGTACACCATCGTCAGCATGATGAAGACGAACGTTTGGAGCACGGCCCCGAAGATCCCCAGGGCCATCATCGGCCAGGGGACGATCAGCGGCACGAGGCCCATGAAGATCCCGGTGGCGGTGTGCTCGCCGAAGATGTTCCCGAAGAGACGCATGCCCAGGGAGAGGGCGCGCGCGAAGTTGCCGACGATCTCGATGGGGAACATCAGCGGCGCCAGCCACCACACCGGCCCGGCGAAGTGCGCGAGGTAGTGCCAGAGCCCCTGCGTGCGGATGCCCTGATAGTTGAAGTAGAGGAACGACGAGATCGACAGCGCGAACGTCGTGTTCGGATTGCTCGTCGGCGGCTGCAGGAAGTAGAAGAGGCCGAAGATGTTCGAGATGAAGATGAACACCGTGAAGGAGGCGATCATCCCCAGGAAACGCTCGCTGCCGTGGCCGATGATGTCGTGCATCATGTCCCGCAGGCCGGTGATGAGCAGCTCCAGGGTCTGCTGCAGCGGCCCGGGGTTGTCGCGGCTGAGGCGCCGCGTGGCCAGCGGAAAGACGATCAGGCAGATGACGAAGACCAGAAACGCCATGAGCACGTGATCGGGGACGTCGACGCCGAAGGCGTGGCGCCAGACGTATTTGTTGAAGGGCTCGTAGAGGATTGAGCTTTCGTGTTCCATTCAGTTTCTGACTACCGAGTACGCAGCTTCACCGATGATTCCCACCACCACCACCGAGAATCCGAGCAACACACTGACCGCATCGAAACGGGCGACGAAGATCGTGACCGAGATCGCCACACCCAGGAGAACGAAGCGCGCCAGGGCCCGCAGCGTGAGTCTCCGAGAGTGAAGGTGTGACGACGGCTGCAGGACGGTCGCAAGGATCTCCTCCAGCCAAAGGAAGCTGATCATAGTCACGGCTGCACTGCAAGTCAATCCGATGAGAGCGCCGAATCCTCTCGCGAAAACGACGATGACGGCGAAGACGAAATAGGCGGCAACGGCGACGCCCTTCACGCGCGCGATGACGGCCAGCTCCTCGGCCTCAGACATCCTTCCGCAGCCCGACCCGGAAGAGTTGCACGAAGGCGGCGATGATGCCGAGGGCCGTGCCGGCGACCTTCCCCCAGGGGCCGATGCCGAAGAGTTTGTCGGCGCCGAGTCCGATCAGGAATCCGACGCCGATCGACGCCGGGAAGAGGATCGCCAGCGCCCACCCTTCGGCGAGCGCGCTCCAGTCGTTCTTATCGTCCGGCATTGCTGGCCACCGCGATCGCGTGCGACGACACCCCCGCGCCGTCGACGAGCGGCGACGGCCAGACGCCGAGGGCCAGCGTCACGATCAGGCAGACGGCGGCCACGAAGCGCAGCGGCGAGGTGATGGCCACGTCGGCGTCGCGCCCTTCGCGCAGGTACATGGCCACGACGAGGCGCAGGTAATAGAACATCGACACCGCCGACATCAGCACGGCGATGACGGCCAGCCAGCCGAAGCCCGACTGCACCGCGGCGGCGAAGAGGAAGTACTTGCCGATGAAGCCGGCCGTCGGCGGGATGCCGCCGAGGGAGAGCAGGAAGACGACCATGGAGAAGGCGAAGAAGGGGGCGCGGCGGGAGAGGCCCTCGAAGTCGTCGACGCGCTCGCCGGCGTACTCGTGGCGGCGCAGCATCAGCACGGTCGCCCAGATGCCGAGGTTGGCGAAGACGTAGACGAGCGAGTAGACGAGGATGCCGCGCAGGCCGGTGTTGTTCAAGGCGATGATGCCGAGGAGGACGTAGCCGGCGTGGGCGATCGACGAGTACGCCAGCATGCGCTTGACGTTGTCCTGCGTGATCGCGGCGAGGTTGCCGAGGACCATCGACAGCGCGGCGATCGTGGCCAGGACGTTGCTCCAGTCGAGCTGGAAGTCGTGCAGGGCCACGTAGAAGATGCGCGCGAAAATGGCGAAGGCCGCAGCCTTCGAGCCGGTCGAGAGGAACGCGGTGATCGGCGTCGGCGCGCCTTCGTAGACGTCAGGCGTCCAGACGTGGAACGGCGCGGCGGCGATCTTGAAGCAGAGGCCCGCGCCGAGCATCATGATCCCGAACATGAGCGCGTCGTTCGAGACGATCGTCGACATCGCCGCCGCCACTTTGAAGAGATTGAGCGAGCCGCAGACGCCATAGATGAGGGAAAGACCGTACAGCAGGATGGCCGAGCTGACCGCGCCGAGGACGAAGTACTTCATGGCCGCCTCGGTCGACTTCCGCTCGTTCTTGTAGAAGCCGGCCAGGATGTAGCTCGACAGCGACATCAGCTCCAGGCCGATCCAGATGGCGATGAGGTTCACGCCCGAGACCATGAACATCATGCCCAGGAGGGCGAAAGCGATCAGCGAGTAGTACTCCCACGGCGAGTAGCGCGACTCGGCCAGGAAATCGTCGGAGAGCAGGACGATCAGGGCCATGATCGCGCAGAAGAGGAGCTTGAAGAAGACGGCGAAGGAGTCGAGGGCGAACATGCCGTTCAGCATCGCCGACGGCTTGAGGTCGCTCACGGCCCAGGAGCAGGCCACGACGGAGCCGGCGGTGACGGCGATGACGAAGAGCGTGACCCACTTCGCCGTCCACTCCGACTCGCGGAAGCCGACGACCGGCGCGAGGAGGAGCAGCGATGCCGCGATCGTCAGGACGATCTCCGGCAGCATGAAGACGGCGTCGTTCCAGGTCATTTCGAGGCCTCGAGGGCGTGCGCGGCCGGACCGTTCACCTTCATCACCACGTACTTCACCGGCTCTTCGATCATGTCGAAGAACGGCTTCGGATAGACGCCGATCCAGACCATGCAGGCGATGAGCACGACCATCAGGCCGAGCTCGCGGCGGTTGACGTCGGGAACGGCGCGGTTGGCCGGATTATCGAGCGGACCCCAGAAGACGCGCTGGTAGAGCCACAGCAGGTACGCGGCGCCGAGGACGATGCCGATCGAGGCCAGCGACGCCCACACCAGCGAGACGTTCGCCGCGCCGAGAAGGATGGTGAACTCGCCGATGAAGCCGTTCAGCGCCGGCAAGCCCATCGACGACAGCGCGGCGATGAGGAAGAGCGCCGCGTACATCGGCATCTGCTTGGCCAGCCCGCCGTACTCCGCGATCATGCGCGTGTGCCGGCGCTCGTAGATGATGCCGACGAGGAGGAAGAGCGCGCCCGTCGAGATCCCGTGGTTGACCATCTGCAGGACCGAGCCGCGCATCCCCATCGGGTTGAGGGCGAACATCCCGAGCATGACGAAGCCGAGGTGCGAGACCGACGAGTAGGCGACGAGCTTCTTCATGTCCTTCTGCACGAGCGACACGAGCGCGCCGTAGATGATGCCGATGAGGGCCAGCCCCACGACCCACGGCACGAGCTGCTTGGTGCCGTCGGGAAGGATTGGCAGGGCGAAGCGCACGAAGCCGTACGTTCCCATCTTCAGGAGGACGGCGGCGAGGATGATCGAGCCCGCCGTCGGGGCCTCGACGTGCGCGTCGGGCAGCCAGGTGTGGAACGGGAACATCGGCACCTTGATGGCGAAGCCGAAGAAAAATCCGAGGAAGAGCCAGAACTGCAGGTCGGGCGGAATGAGATGCCCGATGTTGTGGAACTGCAAGACCGAGAACGTGGCCGGATTGCCGAGGCCCTTGATGCCGAGGAACGGAATCCCCGTGGAGTTGAAGAAGTAGAGGCCCAGGATCGACAGCAGCATCAGCACCGATCCGGACAGGGTGTAGAGGAAGAACTTGATGGCCGCGTAGAGCTTCCGCGGCCCGCCCCAGATGCCGATGATGAAGTACATCGGCACGAGCATGATTTCCCAGAAGACGTAGAAGAGGAAGAAGTCGAGGGCGCAGAAGGTGCCGAGCATCCCGGTCTGCAGCAGGAGCAGCAGGATGTAGTACTCCTTCTGGCGATGCGTGATCGCGGAGAACGAGGAGACGACGGCGATGATGCCCATGAGCGTGGTCATGAGGATGAGCAGGATGGCGATGCCGTCGACGCCGAAGTCGTACTTCACGCCGAGAGAGGGGATCCAGTCGGTGGTGAAGCGGAACTGGAAGATGTTCAAGCCGCCGGCGTGAGGATCGAAGCCGGTCCAGAGAAAGATCGAGGCGATGAAGTCGGCGAAGGCGACGGCCGCGGCCGTCCATTTGATCGCCCCCGCCGTCTCCTTCGGGAAGAACAACAGGAGGACCGCGCCGATCAGCGGTAGATACGTGACGATGTTGAGAATGCCCACGCTTCGTTCTCCTCGGACGCTATGGCTGGGGCTTCAAAAACAGGTAGACGACGGCGATGAGGACGATGCCGGCGCCCATGACCAGGGCGTAGTTCTGGACCACGCCGCTCTGCATTCTGCGGAAGAAGCGCGAGCCGCCGCGCGCCGTGTCGGCCACGCCGTTGACGAGGCCGTCGACGACGTACTTGTCGAAGAGGTTCGATCCGTGCCCGAGCGGGAAGACGGTGATGTGCCGGGTCAGGTTCACCAGGCCGTCGACGACCCAGGTGTCGAACCACCACAGGAAGCGCGCGAAGAGCAGCGTGAACGCGACCGCGGTGGCGTTGTAGATCTCGTCGACGTAGTACTTGTTGATGAGGAGCTTGTGCGGCCATGACGCGACCGCGGCGATCTTCTTCGGCAGCGCCCACTCCGGATCGCGCTGGTAGAAACGCCAGGCCAGGACGATGCCGAAGAGGGCCACCGCGACGGAGATGAGCATCAGCAGCCACTCCGTGGCGTGCGAGGCCAGGCCGAACTCGAACGGCTCGCCGCCGAGCGGGAGGAGCACCGGCTCGAGCCAGTGCTGGAAGCGCGTCGGATGCGCGCCGCCGAGGATGGCCGGGAGGCCGACGAAGCCGCCGATGATGGCCAAGACGGCCAGGACCATCAGCACGCCCGTCATCGACAGCGGCGACTCGTGCGGATCGTGCGCGTGCACGTGGTGGCCGTGGGCCTTGTCGAGGTGCTCGTCGCCTTCGTCGAGGTGGCGGCGGTCGGGGATCAGATTGTGCCCGCCGTGCTCCGGCTCGGAGGTCTCGATCCCCTCCACCTGCGCGCCGCGGTACGTGCCGTGGAAGGTCATGAAGTAGAGGCGGAACATGTAGAAGGCGGTGATGCCGGCGGTGACGACGCCGACGACCCACACCGCCCAGTGGTACTCCCACGCCGCGGCCAGGATCTCGTCCTTGGAGAAGAAGCCGGCCAGCGGCGGCACGCCGGAGATGGCGATGGTGGCCACGAGCATCGTCCAGTGCGTGCGCGGCATGTACTGCTTCAGGCCGCCCATCTTCTTCATGTCCTGCTCGCCGCCGCAGCCGTGGATCACGCTGCCGGCGCCGAGGAAGAGGCAGGCCTTGAAGAAGGCGTGCGTCATCACGTGGAAGATGGCCGCGGTAAAGGCGCCGACGCCGGCGGCGAGGAACATGTAGCCGAGCTGCGAGACGGTCGAATAGGCCAGGACTTTCTTGATGTCGTTCTGGGCGATGCCGATGGTGGCGGCGAAGATGGCCGTGGCCGCGCCGATGATGGCCACGACGGCCATTGCCGTCGGCGACAACCGGAACAGCACGTTCGAGCGCACGACCATGTAGACGCCGGCCGTGACCATCGTGGCGGCGTGGATGAGCGCGGAGACGGGCGTCGGCCCGGCCATGGCGTCGGGCAGCCAGACGTAGAGCGGGATCTGCGCGCTCTTCCCGCACGCGCCGACGAAGAGGAGCAGGCAGATGGCCGTGGCCGCGCCGGCGTACTGGTGCGGATGCGCGGCGGCCATGGCGAAGACCTTGCCGTAGTCGGCGCTGCCGAAGGTGTTGAAGATGAGGAAGATTCCGAGGACGAAGCCGAAGTCGCCGATGCGGTTGACGATGAAGGCCTTCTTGCCCGCGTCGGCGGCGAAGTTCTTGTCGTAGTAGAAGCCGATGAGGAGGTACGAGCAGAGGCCGACGCCCTCCCAGCCGACGAACATGACCACGTAGTTCGCGCCGAGGACGAGGAGCAGCATCATGAACATGAAGAGGTTCAGGTACGTGAAGAAGCGCGTGTACCCCTCTTCGTGGGACATGTAGCCGGTGGCGTAGATGTGGATGAGGAAGCCGATGACGGTGACGATCAGCAGCATCGTGCAGGAGAGCGGATCGATGCGCAGGGCGAAGTTGATGCCCGGGATCCACGAGTAGTACACGTGCTCGAAGGCCGCTTCGGCGCCGCGATAGCTCCAGACGGTCCAGACGGCCAGGAGCGCCGAGAGCCCGGTGGTGCCGAGGGCGAAGAGGTTCGTGAGGGTCCGGTTCTTCTTCTCCAGCGGCGTGGCGAAGGCGCGCACGCCGTTGATCAGCGCGCCCGCCGCGGGTAAGAGCAAGATGATGAGCAGTACGTTAGCCATGCGTTTCGCCGATCAAGCAGAAAGCAGAAAGCAGAAAGCAGAAATGGTCCGAGCGACAATTTCTGCTTTCTGACTTCTGCCTTCTGCCTTACCCATTCAGCTCCCTCGCCTCGTCGACGTTGATCGTGCTGCGCAGCCGGTAGAGCTGGATGATGATGGCCAGCCCCACCGCCGCCTCCCCCGCCGCCACGGTGATGATGAAGATGGCGAAGACCTGCCCTTCGAGCGATCCCAATCGCGAGGAGAAGGCCACCAGGTTGATGTTGACGGCGTTGAGCATCAGCTCGATGGCCATCAGCACGGTGATCATGTTCCGGCGGATGATCACGCCGACCAGCCCGACGGAGAAGAGCGTCCCGGAGAGCATCAGATACGCGGCCGTGCTCGGCGCGGCTTCAAGCACCGAATGCCTCCTTCACTTCTTTCTCCGTCTCGGCCCGCTCCAGGATGAAGTCGGGCGCGGTCTCTTCCTCCACCGCGCTCAGCTCGCGCTTGCCGATGACGATGGCCCCGATCATGGCCACGAGGAGGAAGAGCGACGCCACCTCGAACGGGACGAGGTAGTCCTGATAGAGGTTCATGGCCACGGCCTGCGAGTTCCCCTCCACGCGCTGCCGGCGCACGAGGTGGCCGCGGCGCATGCGGTAGCTGGAGACGGTCTTGAGCTTCGTCTCGCTGTCGGCAACCGGGTCGGCGTACGCGCCCGGGCGGACGACGGTGAAGAAGAGGATGAAGAGGGCCAGGCCGACGGCGAAGCCGCCCTTCCAGAAGGCGGAGAGGACGCGCTCGTCCGGCAGGTGCCGGACGTTGATGAGCATGACCACGAAGAGGAAGAGGACCATGATGCCGCCGGCGTAGACGAGCACCTGCACGGCGCCGACGAACTCGGCCCCCTTCATGACGAAGAGCACGGCGACGCAGAGGAAGGTCAGCAGGAGAAAGAGCGCCGAGTGCACCGGGTTGCGCATGGCCACGACGAGGATCGACGCGGCCACGGCCAGGGTGCCGATGATGAGGAAGATGAGGAAGGCCGGCGTCACTGCTGCGCGCCTCCCTCGATCGCCGGCCGCTCCCCGCCCGGAAGCTCCGTCGTCTCCGGCCGCTCCTCCCAATACTCGAGCTGCTGCATGTTGAAGTAGAGATCGTTGCGGTCGTACGTGGCCAGCTCGTAGGTCTTCGTCGTCAGCCAGATCGACTTCGGCTTCGTCGGGCAGGCCTCTTCGCAGAGCGCGCAGAACATGCAGCGCTTCACGTCGATGTCGTAGCGATCGAGGACCTTCAACTTCTTCTGCTTTCCGTCGATCTCGCGCATCTCGTCGTGGACGTCGATGTAGATGATGTCGATCGGGCAGGCCACCGCGCAGAGCTTGCAGGCGATGCAGCGGTCGTACGAGAAGCGGAACATGCCCCGGAACCGATTCGCCGGCTCGAGCCGCTCCTCGGGGTAGCGAATCGTCACCTTCGGCTTCCACAGCTCACGCCACGTCGTCCTCAGCCCCTCGAGGAAATCGAGGAGGAGGAAGCGATCGCTCCACTTAGGCTTCGGATACTCGACTTGCATGAACCACCTTTGGACGCGGACGGAAAAGATAGAACGCCGTGAGCGCGATGACAGCGCCGCCGAACCAGTAGAGCAGGCGCTCCTGCCCCGCCAGGACGATGATGCCGGTGACGAAGATGTTGCCGAGGGCGAGGGGGATCATCCACTTCCATCCAAGGTCCATGAGCTGATCGAAACGGAAGCGGGGGAACGTGGCCCGGAACCAGATGTACATCATCATGAAGGCCATGACCTTCGTGGTGAAGATGGCGCAGCCGACGATGCCGCCGACGATGCCCCACGAGCGCAGCACGTCCGTGGTCAGGCCGACGCCGCCCATGGCCAGCGTCCAGCCGCCGAAGAAGAGGCTGACCATGAGGCAGCAGTTGACGAGCATCGCGGAGTACTCGGCGAGCATGAAGAAGGCGAACTTCATGGCCGAGTACTCGGTGTGGTACCCGGCCACGAGCTCCGACTCGGCCTCGGGGAGGTCGAACGGCGTGCGGTTGTTCTCCGCGTTCATGGCCACGAGGAAGATGAAGCAGGCCACGATCTGCGCGAGGAAGTTCCAGGCGTTGGTCTCCTGGTAGCGGACGATCTGCACGAGGTCGAACGACCCGCAGAGCATCAGCACGCCCACGATGGAGAGCCCGAACGGCACTTCGTAGGAGACCATCTGCGCCGCGGAGCGCAGGCCGCCCATGAGCGAGTATTTATTGTTGGAGGCCCAGCCGCCGAGGATGATGCCGTAGACGCCGGTCGAGGTGAGGGCGAGGATCAGCAGCAACGCGACGTTGACGCGCGCGGCGATGTACGTCGGCGGCGGTCCGAAGGGGATGAGGCAGAAGACGAGGAAGGCCGGGATGAGCGGCAGCATCGGCCCGAGGAAGTAGGCGACCTTCTCCGAGGAGGAGGGGACGATGTCTTCCTTGAGGATGAACTTGATCGGGTCGGCGATGATCTGGAGGATGCCCTTCGGCCCGACGCGGTTCGGCCCCAGCCGCGCCTGCATGAGGCCGAGGGTGCGCCGCTCGATCCAGTTCATGAGCATGACGATGACCTGGACGATGAGGAAGGCGACGAGGAACTTGACCAGGGGCCAGATGAGGTACTTCATGAATACGGGGCTCATCGCGGCACCCCCGCCGGGGTAAACCAGAAACCAGAAACCAGAAACCAGAAGCACTGGCCCGCAAACACGTCTGGTTTCTGGTTTCTGGTTTCTGGTTTATTCACCGGTCCACCTCGCCGAGAACGATATCGATCGTCCCGATCAACGCCACAAGGTCCGACACCAGGTGCCCCTTCGCCATCGCCGGCAGCGCCTGCAGATTGACAAAGCTCGGCGGCCGTACATGGCAGCGATACGCGTTCTGCCCCTTCCCGTCGCTGACGATGTAGTACCCCAGCTCCCCCTTCGGCGACTCGATCGAGTGGTACACCTCGCCCTCGGGGGGGCGGACGACGCGGGAGATCTTCGCCTTGATGTCGCCTTCGGGCGTGGCCTTGATCAGCGGGATGCACTGCCTCAGGATCCGGTTCGACTGGCGCATCTCCTCCATGCGAACCAAGTAGCGGTCGTACGTGTCGCCGTTCTTGCCGACGGGGATGTCGAACTCCAGCTCCGGGTAGCACTCGTAGGGCTGGGCGCGGCGGAGGTCCCACTCCTTCCCCGACCCGCGCAGCGGCGGCCCGGTGATCCCCCACTCGATGGCCTCCTCGGCCGAGATCACGCCGATGCCGACCGTGCGCCGCTTCCAGATGCGGTTGTTCGTCAGCAGCGACTCGTACTCGTCGCACGCCGCGTCGAACTTGGCGCAGAAGCGCTCCACGTCGTCGAGCCAGCCCGGCGGCAGATCGTCCGGCATCCCGCCGATGCGCATGCAGTTCAGCGTCAGGCGCGCGCCGCAGTACATCTCGAAGAGGTCGAGGATCTCCTCCCGCTCGCGGAACGTGTAGAAGAACGGCGTCATGGCCCCGATGTCGATCGCATGCGTGGCCAGCCAGAGCAGGTGCGACGAGATCCGCTGCAGCTCCGAGAGCATCACGCGCATGAGCTGCGCGCGCTTCGGGATCTGCTTCGTCACCCCCATCAGCTTCTCGACCGCCTCGACGAAGCCGAGATTGTTCGTGGCCGAGGCCACGTAGTCCATGCGGTCCGTGTGCGGGATGCACTGCGGGTAGGCCATGTGCTCGAAGAGCTTCTCCGTGCCGCGGTGGAGATAGCCGATGACCGGCTTGGCGTCGATGATCCGCTCGCCGTCGACTCTGAGGATGACCCGGAGCACCCCGTGCGTCGACGGGTGCTGCGGCCCGAAGTTCAGTTCCATTTCGTGGACGTCAAACATGTTCGTAGTTCTTGGTTCTCAGTTCTTAGTTCTTAGTTTGGCTGCGTCGCAAACTAAGAACTAAGAACTAAGAACCCCCTCCCGCCCCCGCGAGCAGTTGCTTCAACATCGTCTCCGTCTCCGCCTCCCCCGGCACGCAGAGCGTCGGGTCCTTCGACTCGCCGCTGGCCAGCGCGGCGGCGTAGCCTTCGCAGTCCCAGCCGCAGGCGGTGCAATCGGTCTGGGCCATCGCGGCGAAGAGCTTGTCCTTCAGCGTTCCTTTCGCGGCGAGCTGCATGCGATCGCCGAGCGGCTTCTCCGGGTCGTGCCACGGCGCTTCCTCGGTCGGCTTGGCCGTGTCGGCGACGACGCCGGCGAGCTCCGGCGCGGGCGCCATCTGCTCCTTCGCGCCCGGCAGTTGGCCCGCGGGCCAGATGCCGTAGGGTTTCCACTCGTCGGGATAGACGTTGACGTCCTTGACGTCCTTTCCCGTCGACCCGGCCTTCGGTCCGCCGCCCTCGGGAAAGACCTCGGGATAGATGGCCGCGCCGGTGTCGATGCCGCGCACCGGGAAGTCCTTGCGCAGCGGATGGCCGTTGAAGCCTTCCCACATCAGAATGCGCTCGAGGTTCGGATGGCCATCGAAGCGGATGCCGAGCATGTCCCACGTCTCGCGCTCGTGCCAGTTCGCCGTCTTCCACACCGACGTCACCGAGGGAATCGGCGTCTCTTCGCGCGTCGTCACCTTGAGGCGGACGCGGTTGTTCTTCGGGAACGAGTAGAGCATGTACGAGACGCCGAAGCGGTCGCCCGTCCAGCCCGGATACTTCGAGTAGTCGACGCCGGCGAGGTCGACGAGGTAGTCGAAGCCGTCGTCCTTCATGGCCTGGCAGACGTCGACGATGCGCTCGCGCGCGACGGTGAGCGTGATCTCGCCGGCGAACTCCTTCGCGCCGGTGACGGCGTCGCCCACGCGCGCGACCGCGGCGGCGATCAGCGGATCGCGCTTGATCTCCTCGGCGGTACGGCCTGCGGGCGCTGCCGGCGCGGGCTTTGCCGGCGGTGCGGGATGGGGAGTCTCGGACATTACGCTCCTTCGAACTCCTTCCCCGCCTCTTCCATCAGCTTCTTGAGCATGTCCAGCGTCTCGGTCTCACCCGGCGTGCAGAGCGAGATGTCTTTCGTCTCTCCCTCGGCGATGGCTTTCGCGTAGCCCTCGCAGTCCCAGCCGCAGGCGCCGCAGTCGGTCTGGGCCATGGCGGCGAAAAGCTTCGTCTCCAGCGCCCCGCCCATCTCGTCGGCGATCTGCATCCGCTCCGGGAGCGTCAGCGTGTCTTTGTGGAATGCGACCGCGGACGACGCGCCGGTGACCGGAGTTTCAGGCTCGGGCGCGGGCGCGGCCTCGGCGGCAGCGGCGGGCGCGGAACCGGCGGCAGCAGCGGGCGCGGGCGCTACCGCAGCGGGCTTCGGCGCCGGCTTCGGCTTCTCGG
>JBKOUP010000205.1:0-3141 GCA_046723495.1 Acidobacteriota bacterium | reverse complement strand
GGTCGAGCCTCGCCTCTACGCTATGCCCCAGGAGTATGACAAACCGGACATCCGGGCGTTCGAGGTCATCGGCGACTCGATGATGGGCGACGGGATCATCTCCGGGGACATCGTTTTTACCCGTCCGCCGAAGAACAGGCGCGAGTCCAACGGCAAGATCGCCGTCGTCGTGATCAACGGCTACCGGCATCTCAAGCGCGTGCGCGAGCATGGAAAGAAAGTGCAGTTGGAGAGCTCCAAGCCCGGCCATCGCATCTGGGACCTTGATGACGAGTCGCGCAGCCACGCCACGATCATGGGCATCGTCATCGGCCGTACTGGTCCGATCGCGCGATAATCGACGCGATTGACGACGTGCGAAAGCTGATCACCGTCATTCGCGTTCGGCACTGGAGCGCCGCGTACGAGTAGCCGCCCACGAGCAGATCGGACATTCCTTCGCCTCATGTCCCCGTGCCGGGCAGAACTGTCGGCCGAAGTAGATCAGCTGCAGGTGGCGGTGTCCCCACTCCTCCGGTGGGAAGAGCTTCTTGAGGTCCTTCTCCGTCTGGGCGACATTCTTCCCGTTCGACAGGCCCCAGCGGGCGGCGAGGCGGTGGATGTGCGTGTCGACCGGGAAGGCCGGCTCACCGAAGGCCTGCGTCATCACCACGCTCGCGGTTTTGTGCCCGACGCCGGGAAGGCGCTCCAGGGCCTCGAGGTCGCGGGGGACGCGGCCGCCGTGCTCGTCGACCAGCGTCTGGGCCATCCTCTTGAGATTGCGCGCTTTGCCGGGGGCGAGGCCGCAGCTCCGGATCAGCTCGAGGATCTCGCGCTCGGAAATTGCAGCGAGCTGGGCGGGCGTGCGGGCACGGGCAAAGAGGGCCGGCGTGACCTTGTTCACCTGCGCGTCGGTGGTCTGCGCCGAGAGCACCACCGCGACGAGCAGCGTGAACGGATCGGCGTGTTGCAACGGAATTGGCGGCTGGGGATAGAGGCGATCGAGAATCCGGCCGATTTTCTTTGCTTTTTCCTGACGTGTCATTGCTCACACAGCCGCGTGATGCCTGGGTTAAGATAACCATACCCGTAACAAGGCAGGAGCAGGCGATGCGTTCCTCGATTTTTTTCCTGGTCGGTGTAGTGGCCAGCGGAGCTCTGGCTGAAGATCCTTCCATGCCCAAGCCCGAGTGCACCTACAGCCGCGCAGCGGCGAGCGCAGCGAGCCCGCCCGCGGTGTGGCATCGCGTCTCCGCGAACGCGGAGCTCGCCGCGCCGACGTCGACGGCCCCGCCGCGCCATCGCGCCTCCGCGCCGCCGAAGACGGATCCGCCCGGCACCTTCGTCGCCGCGAACTTCATCGACACCGAAGTCTTCGGCAAGATGGTCAAGGACGGCGTCCGCTGGACCGACGCCTCGAGCGACACCGAGTTCCTCCGCCGCGTCACCCTCGACCTCACCGGCGAGATTCCCACTCCCGACGACGTGAAGGCCTTCCTCGCCGACAGCAGTGCCGACAAGCGCGCGAAAGCCATCGACCGCCTCCTCGCCGGCGACGCCTTCGTCGACCGCTGGACGATGTGGTTCGGCGATCTCGTGCAGAACGTGCAGGTGGCCTCGAACACGAACGAGACCTTCCCCGGCCGCGACGCCTACTACAAATTCATCCGCGACTCGATCAAGGGCCACAAGCCGTACGACCAGATGGTCCGCGAAGCGATTGCCGGCGTCGGGAAGAGCTTCACCAACGGCGAGACGAACTACTTCGTCCGCGACGTGCAGAACAACGGCCCGATCCAGGACACGTACGACAACGAGTCGGCGTCGACCGGCAACCGCTTCCTGGCCATGCCGCTGCAGTGCCTCTCCTGCCACAACGGGCTCGGGCACCTCGAGCAGGTCAACAGCGCGATGGCCAAGCGCACGCGCTACGACTTCTGGGGCAACGCCGCCTTCTTCTCGCAGGTGACGATGACCCGCGCCAAAGACGCCACGACGCAGCAGCAGGAGACGACGCTCGCCGACAACGCCACCGGCGCCTATCGCCTGAACACGACCTCGGGCAACAAGACGCCGCGCACGCCGTTCAACGGCAAGGACACGGTCGATCCCGCATTCTTCCTCGGCGGCGGCACGCCGCAGTCGGGCGAGTCGCGCCGCGCCGCGTACGGCCGCCTCCTCACCTCGAACCCGCAGTTCTCCCGCGCCGCGGTGAACTACCTCTGGAAGGAGATCTTCGGTTTCGGCATCGTCGAGCCGGCCGACTCCTTCGACCTCAATCGCCAGGATCCGGCAACGCTCGCCAACGGCGCCACGCTGCAGCCGACGCACCCGCAGCTCCTCAACCAGCTCGCCGACGCCTTCGTGAAGAGCCAGTACGACCTCCGCGGCATCCTCAAGACGATGGTCCTGTCGAACACGTACCAGCTCTCCTCGCGCTACACGCCGGGGGCGTGGAGCGAGAGCTGGACGCCGTACTACGCGCGGCACTATCCACGGCGATTGATGTCCGAGGAGGTGCTCGACGCCGTCGTGAAGGCGACCGGCGTCGGCATCAGCATGAACCTGACGACGGGGCAGGGCCTCCCGGCCACGACCGTGACGAAGGCGATGCAGCTCCCCGACACGACCGAAGGCGGCCAGTACCGGACGCTGCTGAACAACTTCGGCCGCGGCAACCGCGACGACGACCCGCGCGCCAGCGACAGCTCGATCGTGCAGGCCCTCTCGCTGATGAACGACGTCAACATCGTCACGCGCGTGCGGGCCTCGAACGCCGCGTCGACCGTGGCGAAGACGCTGGCGGCGACGAAAGATCCCGGCGCGATCGCCGACACGCTCTACCTGACGACGCTGTCGCGCTACCCCGACGCCGGCGAGCGCGCCACCGCCATCGCCTATCTCAAGAGCGGCGATCTCACGAAAAAAACCGAGGACCTGCAGTTCGCGCTGCTGAACAAGCTCGAGTTCCTGTTCAACTGAGGGCCGGCCATGCATTGCACCTGTGAAGGCAAAGGCAACTTCTCGAACCTCCTCGGCGACGGTTTCACCCGCCGCCGTTTCATGCAAGTGGCCGGCACGGGCCTGGTGGCCTCGTACTTCGCCGACGTCGCCAGCGCCAAGCTGATCGAGTCGGCGACGTCGGTGAGTCCGACGCTGCAC
>JBKOUP010000319.1:0-3992 GCA_046723495.1 Acidobacteriota bacterium | reverse complement strand
GCCCGAAGATGTTGTGCCGCCCACAGGAAATGAGGGCCAGGCGCGGGCGCACCGCGTCGAGAAGCGGCGCGGTCGTCGACGAGCGGCTGCCGTGGTGGGCGATCTTCAGCACGTCGGCGCGGGCGAGCCGCGGCGCGAGCTCGCCCTCGGCGTCGCTCTCGATGTCGCCGGTGAGCAGCACGCGCCCGATCTGCAGCACGACCGAGGCGTTGTTCTCCGGCGCGCGGCGGAACGTGCGATCGGCGAGGAAGGCACGGATCTCGATCGGGCCGAGGCGTTTCACGTCGCCGTCGCGCACAAGGTGGATCGGGACTTCCGCGGCGCTGCAGGCCTCGAGCAGTTGCTGCGCGCAATCGCCTTGAAAGCGGCGCGGCGAGATCCACACCTCGCCGACGCGCAGGCGCGTGACGACCGTGGGCAAGCCTCCGCAGTGATCGGGATGGACGTGCGAGAGGACGACGACGTCGATGCGATGGACGCCGCGGTCGACGAGCATCGGCATGAGCTTCGCCGGACGGGGGCCGCCGTCGACGAGCACGCTCTTCCCGCCGGCCTGGAAGAGGAGCGCGTCGCCCTGGCCGACGTCGAGCATCGTCAGGCGCGTTCCCGGCGGCACACGCGTGCCGAGGTAGAGCGCGGCGATCGTCGGAATCGCCAGCGACGCCGCGACCGCCGCGGCGCGGACGCGGCCGTGCAACAGCGCGATCGCGAGCAGCGCGAGAACGAAGCCGATCGTCAGCGCGACCGCCGGCGGCGCCGCGAAGAAGCCCGACATCGGCGCGGCGAGGTGATTCAGAAACGTGCAGAGCCGGTGCAGCGCGCCGAGGATGGCCAGCACGTGCGAGCTCGGAATCGCGCAGACGGCGAGCGAGACGACGAGCATGGCGATGACCAGCGGCGTGAGAAGGAGGGTCATGATCGAGCCGCCGAGGGCGTACTGGTGGAAGTGGAAGAGCGTGAGGGGCGTGACGGCCAGCTCCGCGGCCGCGGCGGCGACGAACCAGCGCGTGCGCCGGGCCACGAAGAGGAGCGCGCCCGAGCCGGCGTAGGTGAGGTGGAAGGCGGGATCGCCGAGGTCTTCGGGCGCGACGATGAGCCACAGCAGCGCGCCGGCGCACCAGAGGTTCTCCAGCGTGGTCGGCCGTCGCAGGATGCGCGCGAGGGCGTAGACGCCGACGCCGATGCTGGCGCGCGAGACGGAGGCGGTCGGTCCGATGAAGAGCGGGGCGAGGACGGCGAAGACGAGGAGCGACCAGTCGGAGGTGCGCGGCGCGTGCAGCCAGCGCAGCAGCAGGGCGATGAAGCCGGCGGCGATGGCGATCTGCAGGCCGGAGAAAACGAGCAGGTGGTAGGTGCCGCCGCGCTTGTAGTCGTCGCGCGTGGCGTCGTCGAGGCGCTCGGCGCGGCCGAGGGCGAGCGCTTCGACCAGCGCTTCCTCGACGGGGTGCTCCGTCGCCAGCGGTCGTACCCGCGCCACCAGCGCGCGATTCCATCGTCGCGGATTCCACGGCGACAACGTGCCGCGATACGACAGCAGCGCCGGCGACTTGACCGTGAACGCACCGTCGCGCAGGAAGCCCTCGGCGCGCAGCGTGGCGGCCATGCCGATCGGCGGCGGCGGGAAACGCGCGTAGATCAGAAGCGGACGCGAAAAGGCCTGCACGCGCAGGAGGGAGTGGTCGCCGCGCGACGACCAGTCGGATTCGAGCGGGACTTCGAGGGTGACGAAGCGGTCCGGATCGATGCGCGCGAGCACGGCGTCGTCGCGCGCTCTCACCGCTTGGCGATGCGCGGCGACGAAGAGACCGCCGGCGAACGCGAAGGCAATGACCGCGGCGCGCGGCTTCTTCAGCGCGATCAGCAGCAGCGCGACGACGACGATCGCGCAGGCCTCGCGGTACGAGCCGCCGAGGAGAAGCGCGGCGACGTAGGCGAGAAGCGGGAGGGCGGCAGGGGCGTCATGCGTCACGCTCGAACGAAGAGAGCGTCTCGACGTGGTGGGTGTTGGGGAAGAGGTCGAGGAGGTCGAGCGTGGCCAGGCGCCAGCCGGCGGCGCGCAGCCGATTCGCGTCGCGGGCAAAGGTTACCGGATCGCAGGAGAGATAACAAATCCGTCCTGCCTTCTCGGCGATGGCGTCGATGACCTCGCGGCGGGCGCCGGCGCGCGGCGGGTCGAGAAAGACGAAGTCGGCCTCGGGCATGCGCGCAACCCACTGCTCGACGGGCGCGTGGATGGCCTCAGCCGTCGTGTTCATTTTCAGATAGCGATGCGAAACCGGCGAGCCCTCGACGGCGATGACGCGCGCGAACAACTTCGTCAGCGGCCGCGTGAAGAAGCCGACGCCGGCGTAGAGGTCGATGGCGAGCTCCCCGCTTCCGGCGATCTCGCTGACGCGCGCCAGCATCGTTTCCAGCAGATGCCGGTTCACCTGAAAAAACGCGCCCGTCGAAAGCGTATAGCCGAGCAGCGAGAATTCGCCGGCGACGACGCGCCCATCGATCTCCCACGTCTCGCCGGGGATCGGATGCCGGGCAGTGGCCGGGCCGACGACCTCGCATTCGGGCGCCAGCGGCACGACGCGATTCGAACGCATCGCATAGAACCCCACCGCGCCGTCCTGCTCGTGCAGGCGCGAGCGCAATCGATAGTTCAGCGGCGAGACGTGCAGCGCGATCTCCGGAATGTCGAAGAGCTTCCCGATCCGGCGCAACGACTCCGCGAGAATTCGCTTCTTCGCGAGCAGCTGCGCGTCGAGCCGCAGCGCCGTCCAGTCGCAGCCTCCGCATTCCTCGGCGATCGGGCACGGCGCCGCGCGGCGCAGCGGCGAGGGCTGCTCCACGCGCACGAGCTCCGCGCGGGCGAAGCCCTTCTTCACCTCGGTCACGCGCACGCGGGCGACGTCGCCGGGGTAAATGTTCGCTGCGAAGAGCGGCAATCCGTCGACGCGCGCCAGCGCCTCGCCGCCCGCCACGAGCTCCGCCGGCGTCACCGTGATCTCCTCGCCGACTCGCATGCGATCCGATTTCTACTGCACGATGCAGGTGATTGTCAGCACACCGCCGCGCTCGCGCTCATGTGATAAAACGCCGCGCGCCATGAAAGTCCACGAATATCAAGCGAAGGAAATCCTGCGGCGCTACGGCGTGCCGACGCCGCGCGGAGTCGTCGTCGACAACCCCGAGGAGGCCCGGCTGGCGGCCAAGGAGCTCGGCGGGCGCGTCGTCGTCAAGGCCCAGATCCACGCCGGCGGCCGCGGCAAGGGCGGCGGCGTCAAGCTCGCCAAGAACGCCGACGAGGCCCACGACCTCACCAAGCAGATGATCGGCATGACCCTGGTCACGCACCAGACCGGCCCGGAGGGGCGCGTCGTGCGCAAGGTGCTGATCGAGGAGGCGCTCAACATCGACAAGGAGCTCTACCTCGGCATCACCCTCGACCGGCGCATCGGCATGCCCGTGGTCATGGCCTCGAAGCAAGGCGGGATGGAGATCGAGGAAGTGGCGGCGCGCGATCCGAAGGCCATCCACCGCGAGCCGATCGACGCCGTCATGGGCGCGCAGCCGTTCCAGGCCCGCGCCGTCGCCTACGCCCTCGGCCTGGAAGGCGACGCCTACAAGAAATGCGTCGACTTCGTGCAGAAGCTGATGCGCGCCTACGTCGACACCGACGCCTCCCTGGCCGAGATCAATCCGCTGCTGGTGACGAAGGAGGGCAACGTCGTCGCTCTCGACTGCAAGATGAACTTCGACGACAACGCGCTTTTCCGCCACAAGGACATCGTGGAGATGCGCGACCTCAACGAAGAAGACCCGCTCGAGGTCGAGGCTTCGAAGTTCGGCCTCAACTACATCAAGCTCGACGGCAACGTCGGCTGCATGGTCAACGGCGCGGGGCTGGCCATGGCCACGATGGACATCATCAAGCTCGCCGGCAGCGAGCCGGCGAACTTCCTCGACGTCGGCGGCGGCGCGAGCGCGGAGCAGGTCAAGAA
>JBKOUP010000157.1:0-5135 GCA_046723495.1 Acidobacteriota bacterium | reverse complement strand
TCGTGTTCGCGAAGCGGTCGTGGATGCGCCTCGCCGCCATCACCTCGCTCGTTCCCGGCTTGAACGTGCGCCCCTCGATGAGCTTCACCGTGCGCATCTCCAGGCCGGCGGGGGTGAGGCCGCGCACCGTCACGTTCGAGCCTTTGCCGCTGTCGCGGCGCGGCAACTTGAAGAGGATGACCAGCTCGGGCGAGACCAGCGGCTGGCCGTTGGTTCCCCTGGCGACGCCCGGAATCGTGCGGATGATCTCGTAGGCCTCGCGTGTGACCCAGCTCGACAGCTCCGTCTCCGCGCTCTCGCGCATGACGATGAGGTCCGTCGGCGAGCCGCTGGCGACGGTGGTGGCCTTCACGCCGTGCCACAGCGCCAGCATCGAGAGCATGACGGCGTTGATCACTCCGATGCCGAGGATGGTCAGCAACATCGACGTCCGCCGGGCGGCGAGATTTCCGGTGTTGTACTTGAGCGGGATGGCCATCGCTACACCACCTTCCGCAGGCCGTCGACGACGCTGAGGTTCGCCGACTTCATCGACGGCAGCCCGCCGGCCAGGAGGCCGACGGCGATCGCCGCCACGCCGCAGATGGCCGCGGTGCTCGGGTAGAGGCGGAAGTTCGGGAGGAAGCCCATCGTCCACTTGGCGACGTCGATGAAGCGGTAGAGCAGCGCCGCGCCGCCGACGCCAACAACGAAGCCCATGAGCGTAGTCATGACGAACTCCGTCAGCATCAATCCGAGGATCAATCCCCTGCCGAAGCCGATGGCCTTCAGCACGGCCACCTCGGTGACGCGCTCGCGCGCGGCCATGCTCATGGTGATCGCCGCCAGCAGCACGATCATGCCGATCGAGCAGAGCGAGATCGCGCTGAACAGGACCCTGATGTTCCCCATCATGTTCACGAACTGACGGTTGAACTCCTTCTCCGTGAACGTCTCCGTCGGGTCCTCGCTGTTCTTGAATGCGGCGTCGATCTGCTGGCTCAGCGCGGCCATCTGGTTCGGGTCCTTGACCTTGACCCAGATCGTGCCGACGCGGTTCCACTTCAGGGCCTCGTTGAAGTAGTCCTGGTGGAGGTAGAGGACGCTGCCCATGACCGCGTGGTGCACGACGCCGCGGATCGTCACCTCCGGATCGAACGGGAAGATCTCGCGGTGCAAGGTGATGCGGTCGCCGAGCTTCCAGCCGAAGCGCTCCATCAGGTCGGTGCCGACGATGGCGCCCTGGCGGTCGCGGATGAAGGCGGCGTTCTCGTCGTCGGAGATGGTGAACTCCGGGAAGACGGTCTTGAACTTGTCGGCGTCGACGGTGAGGATGGCGAACGTGTTCCGCCGTTCCTTGTAATAGCCGCCCAGCCACTGGCTCTTGCAGACTTCGACGACGCCGGGGATCTGCCGCAGCTTCTGCTCGTGCGAGTACGGCAGCATCGTGGCCAGGGAGAAGGCGGACTGCACGACGATACGGTCGCTCGTCGGCGCGCCGCCCATGGTCTCGAAGGCGGCCAGGATCTGGATGAGCGTGGCCACGAGGAAGAAGATCGCGCCCATGAGCACGATCATCAGGAACGAGCGCAGCTTGTTGCGGAACAGATTCCGCCGGACGAGCTTCGCGAACTTCATGCCTCGGCCGCCTGCGCCGCGACGCTCTCCACGAGCAGCCCCTTCTCGAGGTGCAGCGTGTGCTTGGCGTGCTGGGCGGCCTTCGGGTCGTGCGTGACCATGACGATGGTCTTCTCGAACTCGATGTTGAGCTGCTGCAGGAGGTCGAGCGTCTCCTCGGCGTTCTTGGCGTCGAGGTCGCCGGTGGGCTCGTCGGCGACGATGATGGTGGGGTCGGTGACGACGGCCCGGGCGATGGCCACGCGCTGCTCCTGCCCGCCGGAGAGCTGGCGCGGGTAGTGGAACATGCGGTCGCCGAGGCCGACGATGTTCAGGGCGGCCTCGACGTGCTCGCGGCGCTCGCGCTTGGAGAGCTTGGTCAGCAGCAGCGGCAACTCGACATTTTCGAAGGCGTTCAAAACCGGGATGAGGTTGTAGAGCTGGAAGATGAAGCCGACGTGGCGCGCCCGCCAGCTGGCCAGGGCGCTCTCGTTGAAGCGCGAGATCTCCCGGCCGTCGACGCTGATGCTCCCCGCCGTCGGCCGGTCGATGCCGGCGATGAGGTTGAGCAGCGTGGTCTTCCCCGAGCCGGACGGTCCCATGAGCGCGAGGAAGTCGCCGCGCGGAACGTCGAGCGTGATGCCGTTGAGGACGGGGACTTCGAAGGCGTCGCGGTGGTAGACCTTTCGGACGTGATTGATTTGTACGAGGGCTTCGGTCATTCGGCGCTCCTCACCAGTTGTCCATCTTTCAATTGATCGACGTTTTCCGTCACGATCCGCTCCCCCTCCCGCACGCCCGAGCGCACTTCGACGAGACTCTCGCGCACCTCGCCGGTCTGCACCGTCCGCAGGGCGATGCGGTTGCCGGCGCCGATCACGGCCACCCGCCCGTCGGCGATGGCGCGCTTCGGGATCCAGAGCTTCGGCGGCTCGTGCAGCTCGGCGTCGGTGCGCTGGGCGTTGAGGAAATTCGCGGTCGCGCTCATCTCCGGAAGGAGGCGGTCGCCGGGATCGAGGATCTTCACCTTGACCTTGACCGTGGCCTTGGCGCGGTCCGCGGTGGGGATGATCTGCCGCAGCACGCCCCGCCACTTCTGTCCCGGGAACGCGTCGACCGTGACCTCGGCCGGCTGCCCTTCGTGGAGCTGGCCGATGCTGCTCTCGTTCACGTCGGCCTCGACCTCGAGCGTGTTGAGGTCGACGATCGTGCAGATCGCCCCGGCCGGGAGCGTCCCCGCGACCTGGCCGATCATCACCGAGGAGATGACCTCGCCGACCTCGGTCGACTTCGTGGCGATCGTGCCATCGAACGGCGCGCGCACGACCATGTCGCGCATGTTGATCTTGATCTGGTCGACGCGCGCCCGGGCCGCCTTCAGCTGCGCCTCGGCCGCGTCATAGCCGGCCCGGCTGGCCACGCCCTGCTTCCAGAGGTTCGACTGCCGCGTGTACTCGCGCTCGGCCTCGTTCAGCGCGGCGTTCGACTCGTCGAGCTGCGCCTTCAGGTTCGTGCTCTCCAGCACCACCAGGACGTCGCCGGCGTGCACTTTGTCGCCGACGTCGAAGTTCATCTTCACGACTTTGCCGGAGATCTTCGGCGTGATCTTCGACTGCTTGTTGGCGACGAGGTAGCCGGTCGCGCTCAGCATCGCGGGATTGGCGACGTTGACCGAGGGCTTGACCACGATCGACTCGACCGCGGGCGCGCGGCGCGGCACGACCACGCGCGTCCATCCGGCCCAGGCCAGCGCGACGACGACGGCGATCGCCACGACCCACCCGGCGATCTTGCCGAGGGGGAAGCGCGACGCTTCGTCATCGTCGCGATGAATGCGCAGTGCGTTGAGATCGGGACGCGTGGTCATGCAGGGACGGTGCTGCGGAATGAATCATATCGCCGTCGCAGTAGGCCCAATCGTCGCCGATCCCCGTGACCATGAGCGACGCGTCGGGACAGAGCTCGCCCAAGGCTTGGCCGAGCGTCTGCACGTCGGTGCGGTCGCGCGACTGCACGATGAACGTGGAGTCGAACGGCAGCTCGATCACGACGCCGAGGCGGTGGATGGCGTCGTGGAGCTCGCCGTAGTCGGCGCCCGGCGTGAGGCTGTGGCGCACGAGGAGAAAGTCGCGCGTCCGCGTGAACTGCGTGGCGGCCACGAGCAGCCGGGCTCCGCCGCCGAACCGCGCCCGCATCCAACGCACCAGCGGCGCGGCTTGCCGCCGCGGCGCCAGCCACACCTGCCAGCTCTGATCGAAATTCGGCTCCGCGCCGAGCCGCCGCATCGCGTGCGAGACTCCGACGGTCAGGTCGCCTTCGTAGCAGATCTGAAAGTGCTTGTACTCGCCCATCACACCCTCCCAAAGCGCTGTGTTGGAGTGCAACGATTATTGCATGAAGCGGCTGGCCGTCGCCGACTATTACCGCGAGGCCGCGCGGTGGATGCTCCCCCACCTGAAGGATGTCCCCGTCTCGTGGAAGCGCTACCCCGGCCCGCTCGACGGGCTGTCGTTCTGGGAAAAGGACGCGCCGTCGTTCACGCCGTCGTGGATCCGCACCGTCGACGTGCCGCGCCGCAGCGACGGGACGTCGATCCACTACATCGTCGTCGACGAGGCGAAGACGCTGACGTGGATGGCCGGCGTGGGCGGCCTCGAGATCCATCCGTTCCTGCACCGCGCGCCGCGGCTCGACGAGGCGACGGCGGCCGTCTTCGACCTCGATCCCGGCGAGGGAGCGACGTTCGCCGACTGCTGCGAAGTCGCGCTGATCCTGCGCCGCGTGCTGATGCTGGAGTCGTTCGCGAAGGTGTCGGGCTCGAAGGGCTTGCAGCTCTACGTGCCGCTGAACGGCGACGCATCGCACGATGCCGCGCAGCTCTTCGCCAAGACCGTGGCCGAGGCGCTCGCGCGCGCGTGCCCCGACCTCGTCGTGGCCGAGATGGCCAAGGCGCTGCGCCGGAAGAAGGTCCTCATCGACTGGAGCCAGAACGCCGATTACAAGACGACCGTCGGCGTCTATTCGTTGCGCGCGACGGGGCTGGTGTCGATGCCGGTGACGTGGAAAGAGGTCGAGGCCAGGAAGCCGCTCGCCTTCACGCCGGCCGCGGCGCTGGCGCGGCTGCGCAAGCGCGGCGACCTCTTCGCGCCGCTGCTGACGATGACCCAAAACTTGCCGATCTCGCTGCGGGAACGACGCTCTCGCCTCTCCCGCCGCGGGCCGGGGCGCACCCAGTCCGGCCGCCGCCGCTTCGTGAAGACGACGAACGAGCTGAGGCTGCAGGACTGCGGCACGTTCCCCGTCCGCAGCGCCGTCGAAGACAGCGGCACGTACGAGATCCTCGAATACGACGACCGCTGCTACGACCTTTGGCTCAACGGCGGCGCGCTGCGGGGGCCGTGGCGGCTGGAGAAGCTCCGTCGCTCGTGGACGCTAGCCCCCACTGCCTGAGCATGTACGCGTAGTCGAAGGCCGTGTCCTTCAGCGCGTCGTAGCGCCCCGAGGCCCCGCCGTGCCCCGCCCCCATGTTCACCTTCAGA
>JBKOUP010000397.1:0-11095 GCA_046723495.1 Acidobacteriota bacterium | reverse complement strand
CGCTGGCCTGCGCGCAGATCGCCGCGGCGTACGCGCTCGCGGCCCTCCTGGCCATCGCCGCCGCCGCGCGCCTCGGCGGATTCGCGATTCTCGTGCCGCTGGCGATCGCCGCGCCGTTCGGCGTCGTGCAGCTCGCCTACGACGCACGCAACCGCGGCCGCGCGGCGCTGCCGGAGCTCGCCGGCGCGATGGCCATGGGCGGCGTGGCGGCGTCGATGGCGCTGGCCGCGGCGCAAACGCAGACGTTCGCGGCCACGCTGTGGCTTCTGGCTCTCTGCCGCTCGATCCCGGCGATCCTCTACGTCCGCGCGCTCCTCGGCCGCGGGCGCGGCGCGATCGTCGCGCACGTCGCCGCCGTCGTCATCGTCGTCCTGCTGTGGCGCGCGTCGCTCGCGCCGTTCGTGGCCGTCCTCGCCGTCGTCGCTCTGCTCGCCCGCGCGCTCGTCCCGCCGTCAAATCCGGTGCCGCGCAAGGTCGGCCTCGCGGAGCTCTTCTGGGGTGGCGCGGCGACGATCGCGACGGGGCTCGGCTATCTCCTTCGCTGAGGCCAGCGCGCAGAGCCCGCGGATCACGTTGAGCAGCAGCGACGCTTCGACGGGCCGCGGCAGCACGAGCTTGACGTGATCGCGCAGCGGGCCGAGGACGCGACCGTTCGAGATCACCACCGTCGGCAGCGAGGTGCGCCGCAAGAGGTCGATTCCGTGCGGCAGGGCCAGGTCGACGATCACGCCGCAGTAGCGGCCGGAGTCGAGGCAGCGCACGGCCGTGGCGAAGTCGTAGGCGACGTCGAAGGCGATGTCCTCGCCGGCGACCGCGGTGCGCATGAGGTCGACGACACTGCGGTCGTCGTCGATCAGAAGAGCTGTGGCGCGGGATTCCATGTTCTGGCCGGGCACTCCGCTCCCCAGCGAGAACCGTGCCGCCGCCACGGCTCAGGATGCCGGCCGTTGCGGCAGGTGCACTTCCATGGCCTTGCCGTCGTGGCCGAAGTGGACGACGACGCGCGCGCCGACGTGCATGTCGTCGAACGTTCCGGCGGCGTTGCCGACTTTGTAGACCGTCCTGTTCGAGAGCGGCACGGTCTCGTTCGTCTTTCCGTCGGTGTGCGTGACGACGATCGACGTCGCGGAGATCTTGGCGATCGTCCCTTTCAGATCGCGTAAGCCGCCGTGCGCAAAAAGAAATTGGGGGACGAGGAGAAGCGCGCAGAAAAGGAGAGCTCTTCGGTTCATTTGCCAGACAAAAACTCCTTTTCGCTCTCATTTTCTTTCCGCAGTTGCTCGCGCTCCGCGGGCGTCAGCTTCGGAAGACGGCGGATGAAGTGCACGAGGTGCCACGTCTCTTCGTTGCTGCGGGCGTCGCGCGGATCGCCCCAGCCCGGCATGCCGGTGAGGCGCACGCCGTTGGTGATGACGTAGAACAGCTCGCCGTCGCTGAGGTCGGGCGAGCCGTCGCTCATGTCGGGCGGCTTCGGGTAGAGGCCGCGGCCCATCTCCGTGTCGGCTTTGCCGTCGAGGCCGTGGCACGGCGCGCAGTGGTCGGTCCAATGCGCGGCCGCCTCCGACATCACCGCGTTGCTGAGCGGAACCGGATTCTTCATCGCCTTTGCCGCGCGCGGGACAGCCATGCGGCGCAGCGCGCCGGCGAGCATCGCCTCCGCGGTCGTCGGCGTTGTGCGCGCGCTGACGCCGTGGCGGACGATGGCGAGCATCGCCAGAGCCGCGACTGCGAGCAACGCGACGATCACCGCCGTCAACAGTTTTCCGACAATGCTCCAGCCGCGCTGCGCCATCGCTCGAACTTTGCATCATCATGGCCTGCAATGCGGAATCCAGCAACGCTCATCCTCCTCTTCGCCCTCGCCGCGTGCAGCCGCAGCGACGCGCAAGTGCCCGCGGTCAACGCGCCGCATGATCCGCTGCTGCAGCACCACGACATCCGCGTCGATCGGCTGCCGGCGCCGTACGCCACGCCTTCGGCCGGCAATCCGCCAATCGTCACCGGCCCGCCGAACGGCGCGCGCCTCCACCTCCCGCCCGGCTTCCGCATCAACGTCTTCGCCGGCGGCTTCGACGATCCGCGCACGATGCTCCTCGCGCCGAACGGCGACGTCATCGTGGCAGAACCGGGCGGCGGACGGATCACGATCCTGCGCGACGCGAACCACGACGGCGTCGCGGAGGCGCGCTCGAAGTTTGCCAGCGGCCTCAACTCCCCCTTCGGCCTCGCGCTTCTCGGCGGGTACCTCTACGTCGGCAACGAGGACGCCGTCGTCCGCTACGGCTACCATCCGGGCGAGCTCGAAGCGAGCGGGAAGCCGCAGACGATCACGCCGCTTCCGGGCGGCGGGCATTCCACGCGCGGCCTGCTCGTGAGCCGCGACGGGACGAAGCTCTACGTCAGCGTCGGCTCGGCGTCGAACGTCAGCCGCGAGGATCCGCCGCGCGCGGCGATCCTGATCATGAATCCGGACGGCAGCGGACGGCGCACGTTCGCCTCGGGGCTGCGGAATCCGATCGGCATGGCTCTCGAGCCGCACGGCGGCGCGCTCTGGACCGTCGTCAACGAGCGCGACGGCCTCGGCGACGATCTCGTTCCCGACTACGCGACCGAGGTGCGCGACGGCGCGTTCTACGGGTGGCCGTACGCGTACCTCGGACGTCACGAGGATCCGCGCCGCCGCGGCGAGCGGCCCGATCTCGTGGCCAGGACGATCGCGCCGTCGCTGCTGATCCAAGCCCACTCCGCGCCGATCGGCATGGCTTTCTACACCGGCACGATGTTCCCCGCCGAGTACCGCGGCAACGCCTTCGTGGCCCTGCACGGCTCGTGGAACCGCACCAAGCGCACCGGCTACAAGATCATCCGCATTCCGTTCAAAAACGGTCAGCCCACGGGCGGCTACGACGACTTCCTCGCCGGCTGGATGACCGACGAAGACAGCAAGCGCGTCTGGGGCCGCCCGGCCTGCCTCCTCGTCCTCGGCGACGGATCGCTGCTCATTTCCGACGATGGCGCCGGCAAGATCTGGCGAGTCTCATTCTTGCAATGAATGAGGTGAAAGGGGGCAGCATGAAACGCTCGCGTTTGGCGCGCTTCGCGCGCAGACTCTTTCATCGACAGCAAGCAGAAGAGATCCGGCCGCCGGAGCCGGTGCAGCACGTCCATGCCGAGGAGCAGCGGCGAGCCCGGCCGCGCCGGCTGCAGGCAGATGTACCGCTCGACCTCATCAGCAATGCCTATACTCCGACCCAGACGAGCCCGTTCCGCACGAGCGGCGCCGACCACCAGCGCGACCAGGACGACTACTCCGGCGAGCGCTGGAACGACGAGGACCGTTTGACGAACAAGTCGGGCGACCCGCGCATCGGGACGCACGGGCGCTCATATGAGCCGGGCGAGAGCCGCACCGGACAGAACCGATAGGAGGACGAGGATGGATACACCGATGACCGGAACCGGACCGACGGGAGTCGTTTCCAGCGAGACGATGCCGCAGAGGTCGAGCGGGGTCTGCGCGACGTGCGGGCAGCCGCTCGCCGGCAACCGCGGCCTGGAGCAGTTTCTCGGCAAGCTCGGCATCAGCGACGAGATGATCAACAATCTCCGCACGCAGATGCAGAACGTCGACATCGACGAGTACCTCAACACCGCGCGCGACTACCTGAAGAGCTCCACGGACAAGGCCAAGACCTTCACCAAGGAGAACCCCGGCAAGGTGGCCGCGGGCGTGGCGGTGCTCGCGGTGGGCGCGGGGCTGTTGATTTCGGCGTTGAATCGCGATTGAGGCAGTGATCGAAGACTTCGCCACCGTCGGCGACATCCGCCTTCACTATGTCGCCGACGGTGATGGCACTCCCGTTCTCCTGCTGCACGGATTCCCGGAGACGTCGTACTCCTGGCGGCGGCAGCTGCCGGCGCTGGCCGCGGCGGGCTTCCGCGCGATCGCGGTGGACCTGCGCGGCTACGGGCAGTCGTCGAAGCCGCGCGAGGTCGATGCCTATCGCCTCACCGAGGTCGTGCGCGACGTGGCCGGCCTCTGCACCCAGCTCGGGGCGCGGCAGATCGTCGGCCACGACTGGGGCGGCATCGCCGGCTGGCTCCTGCCGATGCTCCACCCCGACGTCGTCGACCGCATCGTCATCCTCAATTCTCCGCATCCCGTCCCGCTGGCGCGCGAGCTGCGCACGTGGCGGCAGAAGATCCGCTTCGTCTATCAGCTCTTCGTGCAGCCGCCGCTGCTGAAGGTTCTCCTGCCGGCGCTGATGCGCCGCGCCGGACGCTTCACCGAGAACGACATCGTCATCATGAAGGAGTCGTGGCGCGATCCTGACAGCCGCCGGGCCATGGCCAACTACTACCGCGCGCTGCGCCGCCACCGCGGCGAGCTGCGCTCGCTGATCCGTCCGATCGACATCCCGGCCATGCTGATCTGGGGCGAGCGCGATCCCGTCTTCGTCCGCGAGACGACGGAGCGCTTCGACGAGTGGGTGCCGAACCTGCGCGTGGAGCGCATCGCCAGGGCGGGGCATTTCGTGCAGACGGACGCGCCGGAGCGCGTCAACGAGCTGCTACTCAGCTTTTTGCAGCGCTGAAGTCGCGCCGGCGTCCTCGCCGGCCGTAGAGGCGCCGTCTCGGCGCCGGGCGGCGGGACGCCGCCAATCCGGCCGCCGCGGGCGGCGGCGCGACTTCAGCGCAGCACGGCGCGCCATTCGGCCCATTGCTCTTTGACCGATCCGAGGAAGTCGCGTTTCGGCGTCCAGCCGAGGCGCTCGCGCGTGGCGGCGCTGGAGACGTGCTGGTCGATCGTCAGCGCGTCGACGAATGCTCCCATCGACTCGCGCGCCGCCCCGGCCGGCACGTGCTCGATCGTCCCGCCCGGCGCGACCGCGGCGGCGCAGGCGTTCAGCGTGGCGTGCGTGTCGTCGACGCCGTGGAAGACGCCGGCCACGCGCTGCTCGACCGCGCGGACGTAGAGGTCGACGAGGTCGTGCAGGTCGACGAACGCCCAGTGATTCTCGCCGTCGCCGACGATGCGGATCGGCTCCTTCTGCGCCGCGGCCGCGAACCAGCCGCCCAGGAGGCTCTGTTTGCCGCCGTACACGCAGCCGGGGCGGAGCAACGCGCCGCCGGCGGCAAGCACCTGGCGCTCGATGCCGGCGCGCCATGTCACCATCGGCAGCGGATTCACCGGCGTCGACTCGTCGGCCACGCCGACGGTGTTGCCGAGGACCCAGACGCCGCTGGTGTAGACGAGGAAGCCCTTCTGCGCCGCGAAGGCCGCGACCGACTCGCCGACGAGCTCCGCGTCGGCGGGCGTGTTCGACTGCGCGGCGTGGACGAAGACTTCGTAGCCGGCGAGCGCATCGCCGAGCGTCGGGAGCGAAGCCATGTCGCCGGCGACGATGACCGCGCCGGCGTCGCGGAGCTGGTGGGAATCGGATTCGGGACGAACGAGCGCGCCGACGTCGTGTCCGCGCTCGCGCAGCGCCGCGGCGAGCGCGCTGCCGATATAGCCGGTGGCGCCGGTCAGGAAAACGCGCAAGCTACTTCTTCTTTTCCATGGCCCGCCGGAACGCCAGCGCCATCGCGCTCTCGCCTTCGGCGCCGTCGCGATCGTCCATGAACTTCACGTACTCCTCGCGCTCCGCGGCCGCTTTCGCGGCTTCGACGCTGAGGGAGATGCGCTTCCGCTGCGGATCGACGCTCATCACGCGCACGACCACCTTCTCGCCCGGCTCGTAGGCGCGGGACGGATCGCCGCCCGGCGGCACGGAGATCTCCGAGCTCGGAATGAGGCCGGTGAGGCCCGGCTCGATCTGCACGAAGATGCCGGGGGCCGCGCCGTGATCGACGACGCCCTCGACCGTCTTCCCGATCGGGTACTTCTGCTGGGCCGACTCCCACGGATCGCTGACCGCGACTTCGCGCAGCGACAGCGAGAGGCGCTTCTTCGACGGATCGACTTCGCGCACCCAGCCGGTGACGGTGGTGCCGATGGCGATCGACGGGTCGCCCTGCTTCACGCCGAAGGGAAGCTGCGAATAGTGCACGAGGCCGTCGACGCCCGGCTCGATCTCGACGAAGAGGCCGAAGTCGGTGGAGCGGACGATGCGTCCGGTGAACTGCGCGCCGGCGGGATAGCGCTCGGAGACGTCGCTCCACGGATCGGGCTCCTGGTCCTTCATCGAGAGCGAGATGCGCTTGCCGCTGTTCTCGACCTTGATGACCTTGACGCGGACCTGCTGTCCGACCTGGACGACTTCGTTGGGGTTGTTGACGCGGCGGCGGCTCATCTCCGAGACGTGGAGAAGGCCGTCGATGCCGCCGAGGTCGACGAAGGCGCCGAAGGGGGTGATGGTCTTGATCGTGCCGGTGAGCTCCGCGCCCGGGACGATGGCCTTGCGGGTCTCCTCGGCGCGCGCGGCGGCCGCTTCCTTGAGCAGCGCGGCGCGGGAGACGACGATGCGGCGGCCGTCGTCGGAGAGCTCGGTGACCCGGAACTCGTAGGTCTGGCCGATGAACTGGTCGGGGTTGTCGATCTTGCCGAGGGCGATCTGCGAGAGCGGGCAGAAGGCGCGGAGGCCGCTGACGTTGATGTCGAAGCCGCCCTTGTTGCGGGCGCTGACTTTCCCTTCGACCGGCACGCGGTTCTCGTACATGTTGCGGAGCAGATCGAGAGAGGCCTTGCCGCGGGCGAGCTTGCGCGAGATGCGGATCTCGGGCGCGGTTTTGACGACCGTCCCCTCGACCATGTCGCCGACGTCGAGCCCTTCGAGCTCGGCCGAGTCCATGACGGCCTCGGAGGGGCCGCCGTAGGAGATGAAGGCGTCGTCGCCGGAGATGGAGACGACCTGGCCGCGGAGCAGTTCACCTTGTTCGGGGGTCTTGAAATTCAGACTCGCTTCGAACGCCTCGGCGAACGTGGCCTCGGCGGTTTCTCTCGACTGGGTCATGGAGGTGCTTGATACCTTTCGTGAAGTGGATCTCGGTCCGCGAGATCGGCTGGGCAGCGTATCTTACTCGAAAGCAATGCGGACCGAATAGCGCGGATCACTACGTGGCGGTGACGCGATTCATTCCCGCTGCCGAGGCCGTCGTGACGGCGAAAAAAATCTCCGGAAGCCCTTGCGCGGTACGGAAGGCGAACCTACATTAAAGCTCCCTGCCGCACCGGATGCTCCATGGCAGATGTCAACGGTGCGGGAGGTCGCTTCGGATCGCGATGGGATTCGTGGCGCAGCGACGCGGATGCCTCTTTGCGGCTGTCAACGCGTCGCGAGTCGTTGCGACGGGCAAAGGACGTCGGAACGAGTCGATTCGAATGCCCTCTGGTGGCTGTCAACGGATCGAGAACGGGCCCGCGAGACCAGAGATCGCGGGCCTCTTTGCGTTATCGTCCCAAACCCATGACCACCCGCCTCTTCCTCGTCCGCCACGGCGCCACCGAGCTCTCCGCCGAGGACCGCTTCGCCGGCGCGCTCGACGTCGCCCTCTCCGCCGAGGGTTGCCGGCAAGCCGAGCTCCTCGGCAAGCGGCTCGCGCCCGAGCCGATCGACGTCGCCTTCGCCAGCCCGATGCAGCGGACCATGGACACCGCCCGGCTCATCGTCGCGCCCGCCGGCATCGGCGTCACCGCCGTCGACGGCATCCGCGAGATCGCCCACGGGCGGTGGGAAGGGATGCGCCGCGCCGACGTCGAGCGCCAATACCCCGAGCAGTACGACCGCTACGAGAACGATCCCTACACCTTCGCGCCGACCGACGGCGAGAGCGGCCTGGCCGTGACCGCGCGCGCGTTGCCCGCGCTGCTGAAGATCGTCGAGAACAACTGCGACAAGCGCATCCTCGTCGTCTCGCACAAGGCCACGATCCGTCTCCTCATCAGCTCGCTCCTCGGCTTCGACGCGCGCAAGTACCGCGAGCGCCTCGACCAGTCGCCCTGCGCGCTCAACATCCTCGACTTCCGCGACCTCGCCCACGCGCGCCTGACGCTGTTCAACGACACGTCGCACTACGAGGGAGCGGTGAAGAGCGTGCCGCACGACAGGCTGTCGAAGACGTGGAGCGGAGACGATCAGGTACCGCGGTGATCGACGGTCCTAGCGCACGTTCACCAACGCATTCCGCAACAGCGGATCGCTCGAGAAGTACACGCGCAGGTTGTTGCCCTTGTCCATCACCTGCAGCCAGTTGATCTTCCAGATCCCCTTGCCGGCCAGCCTCGGGATGGGCATGCGTCCCACCCAGTTCGGGTCGCCCGCGGCGGAGAACGAGAAGAAGAGGCCGGTGCCGCCGCTCGGGCCGATGACCTGGCCGCTCACGCTGGCCACGCCGCAGCCGTTGTCGACCACGGAGGCGCGCACCTCGACGGACGTCCCCTGCGGAGTCGACGGCACCACGTTCGTCTCCAGCAAGACCGACTGGAGCGTGGGCGGCTCGCCGTCGCATTGGTTGCCGATGATGTTCACCACCACGTTCCTGACGACGTCGCTCGCGGCGGCGGTGACGGAGACCATGTTCGAGGCCTTGTCCTGAAGCTGGATCTGCTCGAGGGTCCAGTCACCGCAGTCGACGCAGACCGGCACGTTGAAATCGCACGTCCAGAGGTCGTTGTCGCCGCCGCGGCAGGCCACGCCGATGCGGGCCTGCTTGTGCGGGCTGAGGAAGACGCCGCTGACGAGGCTCACGCCCGACTTGTCGTCCTGGGCCTGCACGAAGAGCGTGTTCTTTTCGCCGGCGCGCATCGCTCCGTGATCGATCCACGCCGCCCGCACCGCCGGCGGCGTCTTGTCGGAGTTCGACGACGTCACCTGCAGCTGCGCCGCTTGCAGCACGGGCGACTGCCCGTAGGAGAGCGTGAGGCTGTTGCTGGCGTTGTCGGAGATGCTGAGGAAGTTGATGTGCCACATCCCCTCCTCGGCGTCCTTCGGGATCGTCACGCGGCCGATGTAGCGGTTCGACTCCGGCGCCTCGCGCTGGCAGGCGAAGCCTTGCAGCGCCTTGCCGGTCGGGCTCGTGACCGTGCCGGAGATGCCGCGCACGCCGGACATGTCGTCGATGGCCGTGACGACGACCGCGGTCGCTTCGCCGTCGTGGACCGACGGCGGATCGAACTGCACGAGCGATACCTGGGGCGGCGTCGTGTCGGTGTTCGGATCCTTCTCGGACGGCTTGTTGCGCGGGTCGTCCGGATTCGGCGGAGTCGAGCGCGCCGGCTGCGACGCCGGCGGCGGCGGCGGCGTGGAGCTGGGGCTGAAGAGGCTCTTGATCGACTGCGTGAGCTTGGAGATCGTCGACTGCGGCTTCTCCGCCGGCTTCACCGGCGGCGCGGACGATGGCTGCCAGGCGATCCCGCCCGTCGCCGTCGTCGTCGCCGCGCTCCCTCCCGCCGGCGGCGCGTTGAGCAACTCGCGATACCGCTGCTCCCGCGGGGTCAGAGTCGCGCCGGCCTCCGGCCGGCCGTCCTGGCGGCGTCCCGCCGCGCTTGTCTCCGTCGTCTCCTCGCCTCCCGCTCCCCCATGCCGCTGCGTGGCCACCGCCCCGCTGATCGTCGACGACACGTCACCGGAATCGCCGCGCCACGCCGTCCCCCCGTGGTAGGTGCGAATCCGCGCCACGAGGACGACCGCGAACGCGACGCCGAGGAGCGCGAGGAACGTGGGCAGGAACGGGAGGCGGATGCGCATCTCAGTTGACCACGCCGGGAATGGCCAGCGTGAACGGCGCGACCTCGGCCTGGAAGGTCTCGCCGCCCTTCGTTTTCATCGTGTAATTGCCGTGCATCGAGCCGAAGTTCGTGCGCAGCGGACAGAAGCTCGAGTACTCGAAGACCTTCCCGGGCGCCAGGGTCGGCTGCTCGCCGATCACGCCCGGGCCGACGACGCGCTCGGCGTTGCCGTCGCCGTCGGTGATGATCCACTCGCGGCTGAGGAGCTGCACCGTCTCCTCGCCAAGGTTCGCGATGCGGACGTGATAGGCAAAGAAGTAGTAGTGCTCGCGCGGCTCGCTGCGCTCGCTCAAGTACTCGCTTTCAACCTCGACACGAATCCCGCGGGTGACCGCCTGGCTCATTTGAACGCATGGAAGGATAGCGGAGGCGGGCTGAATTCCCGAACGTTTATGATGCCCGCCGTGAAATTCGTAACGCTCGGCCGCAGCGGCCTCAAGGTCTCCCGCCTCTGCCTCGGATGCATGACCTACGGCAGCAGCAAGTGGCGTCCGTGGATCCTCGACGAGGAGGCAGGCCGTCCCTTCATCCGCCGGGCCCTCGACGCCGGCATCAACTTCTTCGACACCGCCGACATGTACTCGCACGGCGCGAGCGAAGAGGTCCTCGGCCGGGCCATCCGCGACTTCGCGCCGCGCGAGGAGGTCGTCATCGCCACGAAGGTCTTCTTCCGCACCGGCCCCGGTCCGAACGACGAGGGCCTCTCGCGCAAGCACATCATGCAAGCGATTGACGCTTCGCTGCGCCGCCTCGGCATGGACTACGTCGATCTCTATCAAATCCACCGTTTTGACGCGTCAACTCCCGTCGAGGAAACGATGGAGGCGCTGCACGACGTGGTCAAAGCCGGCAAAGCCCGCCACATCGGCGCCTCGAGCATGTGGGCCTGGCGCTTCGCCAAGATGCAGCGCGCCGCCGAGCGCGGCGGCTGGACGCCCTTCGTGTCGATGCAGAACCACTACAACCTCATCTATCGCGAGGAGGAGCGCGAGGTCATCCCGATGTGCATCGACCAGGGCGTCGGCGTGATCCCCTGGAGCCCGCTGGCGCGCGGCTTCCTGGCCGGCAACCGCGGACCCGACAAGGGCGGCGAGACGTCGCGCTCGCAGACGGACGACTACGCGCATCGGATGTACTACAGCGACGACGACTTGCACGTGGTCGATCGCGTCGTCGAGCTGGCCAAGAAGCGCGGCGTAGCGCCGGCGCAGATCGCCCTCGCCTGGATCCTGCACAAGCCGGGCGTGACCGCACCGATCGTCGGCGCGTCGAAGATGCCGCAGCTCGAGCAGGCCCTCGGCGCGCTCGACATCGAGCTCTCCGAGGATGAAATGAAGGCGTTGGAGGAACCGTACAGACCGCATG
>JBKOUP010000247.1:0-7209 GCA_046723495.1 Acidobacteriota bacterium | reverse complement strand
ATGTGCCGAGGTCGATTCCGACGTGCAGGAGTTGATCAGCCATTTCCGCTTCCTTTCTTCGGCGCATCGCCCGCGCTCGCGTACGCATGAATCCCGTGGAAGAGCGCCTGGGCGATCTGCTGCCGGTACTCCGGGCGGCCGAGCATGGCCGCCTCCTTGTCATTCGATAGACATCCGACCTCGGCCAGCACAGCGGGCATGCCGGTGGCGATGAGGACGACGAACGGCGCGCGCTTGACGCCCCAGTTTTTCACACCGGGGTCGGCGCCGCGCAGTCCGTTGAAGAGCTGCTGCTGCACGGCGGCGGCGAGGCGGTGGGACTCGTCGCGGCGGACGTCGGCGTAGATCCCGTCGAGGAGCTTGCGCAGGTCGGCGACGGAGTAGCCGGAGCCGCGGTTCTCGTCGGCGGCCAGGCGCGTGAGGGTGGGATCGTTCGTGGCGCCGAGGTAGTAGGTCTCGATGCCGTGACTCTCGCGGCCGGTGAGGAGGGAGTTGACGTGGATGGAGACGAAGATGTCGCCGTTCGACGAGTTGGCGAGGGCGGCGCGGTCGCGCAGGGCGATGAGGCGGTCGTCGCCGCGCGTGACGACGACGTCGAAGCCGTTGCGGCGGAGGATGTCGCGCAGGCGCCCGGCGATGTCGAGGGTGATGGCCTTCTCGGTCAGCTTCGACGTCGACGACGCGCCGGGGTCGGTGCCGCCGTGGCCGGCGTCGATGACGACGCGGTGAACCGACAGCGGGAAGACCGAGGCGGAGATCGGTGTCATGTCGAGCCGCGAAGACGGCGAGACATCCCCCGCAGGGAGGGGATTCCTCGCTGCGCTCGGAATGACACGGGCCATCGTCACCGGCTCGCTGCGGGTCAGGTACGTCGAGCCGATCAGCGCCAGCGGGATGAGCAGCAGCGGCGCGCGGCCGAGCCAGACGCGCCCGATACGGTGCAGCCGGCGCGCGGCGCGCGGAGGAAGGCCGCGGATGGTGTCGACGTTCTCCGCCACCGCCTCCCGCAGCACCCTGCTCTAGATCCGATGGATCTTTCCCACGCTCAGTATTTTAGACTCCTCGTCAAAGGAGCAACGCGTGAACAACAAGACGTACAAGCTGATCGAGATCGTCGGCACCTCGGACAACTCCTTCGCGGAGGCCGCCGCCAACGGCGTGGAGCGCGCCGCCAAGTCGCTGCACAACGTCGACTGGTTCGAAGTCACGGAGATGCGCGGCCGCGTCGCCGACGGCAAGATCGCGCAGTACCAGGTGAAGATGAAGGTGGGGTTCCGGTTGGATTAGGGCGCCGGCTTTTCGAACGCCTTCGGATCGATCGGCCCGAGCTTCACCTCCGTGTACTTCCGCGTGGCGCTGTTCCACGGGTCGACGTACGACGCCCGGACGTAGAACGGATACTTCGCGCCGCCGGCATCGCGCCAGTCGTCGAAGTCGCTCTGCTCCGGGATGGCGCCGACCGGCGAGTCGAACACGATCAGGCGGCGGACCAGGAGTCCGGTGGCGGCGTCGAAGTAGAGGCGCTGCCGCGTCGTGCCGCTGCGCGTGGCCACGACGTACGCGTCGCGGTCGTTGATCTTGTCCTTGGCGATGACGCGCGCGTCCTGCGGGATCGCGCCCGGCGGCGTCGGTACGTAGGCGGCGGCGAGGTCGTGGAAGCGGTCGATGTCGACGGGCTTCTGCTCCTTCACTCCGTTCTTTCCGAGCATCCAGCCGGTCGAGCCGGTGACGACCTGGGTCACCTGGCCCATGGGCGACTCGCCGGCCACGCGCCACTGGTCCGGCGCTTCCTCGACCTCGATCGGCGCGCTCTTGCCGCTGGAGTCCTCGCGCGTGCCATGCATGGTGCGGCTCGCCCACTTCGCGGCGTCGCCGACGGCCTCGCTGTACTTTTTCACCACGTCGGCCAGCGGCGGCAGCTCCGGCCGGGCCGGCTGCGGCGTCGGGAACGGAGGCGGCGTCTGCGGCAGCGAGACCAGCGCCTGCGGATTGATCTTGCCGCGGTGGCAGGTATTGCAACTGATCTGCGTGCGCCCGCCGAACTGCTCCTTGTTCAGCTTCAGCACCATCGACATCATTTCCCGGGCCGTCTTCTTCTCTTTCTTTTCGTCGCTGGCGAAGTCCCACCCCGTCCCTTTGTTGACGACGTGGCAGAAGTCGCAGTGCACGCCGAGGGAGGAGCGCATCATGTTCATCGTCCGCAGCAGCTCGTAGTCCGACATGTTCGTCAGGATCTGGACGTTTTTCTGCTCCGCGCGCGCGGCTATGGCGAAGAAAGCGACGGCGAGGACGATCAGTTTTCGCATGGCGGCGAGGATATCAGCGCTGCCGCGTCAACGTGCAGGTCATCTCCCGGTGGGCGTTGTAAGGAATCAGAAAAAAGAGGCCGCGCTCGTAGTAGCCGGAGGTGTAGAGAAGGTCGCCGCTGTCCGGCTTGCGGCGCAGCGTCCAGTAAAAGGCGCCGTGCGCGCCGATGGCGATCGGGGGCGGGAAGTTCGACCACTCGCGCTTCGCGTGCACGAGCGCGCCGTTCTCCCAATGCGTCTCGACCTCGAAGCCGGGGCGGCCGCGGATGACGAAGGAGGCGCGGTCGCAGTCCTCCTGATGGATGCCGATGACCGCCGGCTCGATCGCCGAGCCGTCCGGAAACTTCCAGACGTCGATCGTCGTCAGCGGCAGGACGCCGCGGGAGTCGCGGCACGAGCCGGTGTCGAGCGCGTACAAGCCGGTGAAGCGGTCGCATTGCGTCGTGCTGCGATGCGCACACGCGGCGAGGAACAGGACGGCGGCGAAACGCCTCACATCGCCAATGCTAATGCCAGCAGATGCTCGTCCTCACCGGCCCGCCCGAATCCCGACCTATTGACAAGGCTTCTGGTTCGATTCCTCCAGCAGCGCGGCCACGCGCGTGGGCGTTTCCGGCACGACGGTGAGCGTGCGCGTCCACGTCGCATAGCGCGGCCGGATCAACTCGATCTTGTGATCGCCGGGCATGAGGCGATAGTTCAGCGGCGCGGAGCCGACGAATTTCCCGTCGATCCAGATCTCGGCCATCTCCGGCCGCGAGTCGATCTGCACCGGCGTCGGATGAATTTTCACCGGCGTGTCGGCGGCAACGAGGAGCGGTGTCAGGGCCAGTAGAAACAGGAAGGCGATGTTCTTGCGCAACATGTCACTGAGACGCATTCGCCCCCAGCAGGTTCCGCTCGATGAAGCGCCACATCGTCCGGCGCATTTGCGTGACCAGCAGCGGGTCGGTCACGCCGTGCCGCGACTTCGGATAGAGGGCCATGTCGAAGACCTTGCCGGCCTTTTCCAGTTCATAGACGAACTGCATGGTGTTCTGCAGGTGCACGTTGTCGTCGATGGCGCCGTGCAGCAGCAGAAGATTGCCGTGCAGGTCCTTTGCGGCGAAGCGCGGCGCGGTTTTCTGGTAGCCGTCTGGATTGTTCTGGGGCATGAGCATGTAGCGCTCCGTGTAGACGGAGTCGTAGTCGTGCCAGTCCGTGACCGAGCCGCCGGCGACGCCGGCCGACCACATCGCGCTGTGCGTCAGCGCGTACGTGGTCATGAAGCCGCCGAAGCTCCAGCCATTGAGCAGCACGCGCGAGCCGTCGACGTACGGCTGCGACGTCAGCCATTTCAGCCCGTCCTCGAGGTCGCGCAATTCCAGCTCCCCGAAATTCTTGTACACCGGCCACGTCGACGCCGCCCCTTTGCCGCTGGCCGTGCGGTTGTCGCAGATCCAGACGATGATCCCGTGCTGGGCCAGGTACTGATGCCACAGATACGTCGTCCCGAACCATTGATTGCGCACCTGCTGGGCGTGCGGTCCGGAGTACGTGTGCTCGTAGACCGGATATTTTTTCGAAGGGTCGAAATCGGGCGGGCGGAACATCACGGCCTCCATGGCGAAGCCGTCGCGCGTCTTGACCTGCACGAATTCGGGCTTGCTGATGCGGAGGCCGTGCAATGCCGCGACGTCGTTGGCGTCGACGACGCGCACGTTCGTCCCGTCATTGCGCGCGAGAGAGACGCGCGGCGGCGTCTGGATGTCGGTCCATGAGTCGATCCAGAGCGACATCGACGGATTGAAGCTGGCCACGTGATTGCCGGCGACGTCGGAGAGGCGCTTCAATCCGCTGCCGTCGAGGGCGATGCGGTAGACGTCCGTGCCGAGGACGCTGCGCTCCGTGCCGGAAAAATAAATCGACCGGTTCGCGGCGTCGATGCCGTGCAGCGTGCGCACCTCCCACGGGCCGTCGGTGATCTGCTTCAGCAGCTTTCCCTCGGCGCTGTAGTGATAGAGGTGCTTGTAGCCGCTGCGCTCGCTGAGCCACAGGAACGATCCGTCCTTGAGCCAGACCGGTTCGCCGCTCGGCTCGACCCACGCCTTCGTCGTCTCGCGAAAGAGCGTCTTGTCGCCGGCGTCGAGGTCGAGCCACGTCTGCTCGCGATTTTGAATTTGATAGAAGAGCCGCTCGTCCGGACTCCAGGCCACGCCGACGATCAGAAAATCGCCGGCGCTGTACTTCTGCGTGTCCACTTCCTTCGGCGCCGCGCCGCCCGCGGAGACGATGAAGAGCTTGGCCCGCGGATTCGGCAGTCCCGCTTTCGGATACGGCGTGACCTCGACGTTCTGCATGAGGGGGATGTGGTCGACGACGGTGAAGCGCTTGACCGGCTTCTCGTCGAGCTGGAGATAGGCGATGCGCGACGAGTCGGGGCTCCACCAGTACGCGTGGAAATTGCCGCGGCCGAAGATTTCCTCCTGATAGACCCAATCGAGGATGCCGTTGAGGATGTCGTCGCTGCCGTCGGTGGTCAGCTGGCGCTCGCGCTGTGTGGCCACGTCGACGACGTAGAGATTGTTGTTGCGCACGAACGAGACGAAGCGGCCGTCGGGACTGAAGGCCGCCTCCTGCTCTTCGCCCGGCGTCGAGGTCAGGCGCGTCATCGTGTCGGCGTCGAGGTTCCAGAGATACAAATCGCCGCCGATGGTCAGGACGACGCTTTTCTTGTTCGGACTGAACGTCCAGCTCTTCTGCTGGGCGAGATGCTTGGCCTCGTCGGCGGAGACGCCGGCGATTTTTCGCGCCGCCGCCTCGAGCTTGGCGGCGCTGAAGAGCGTGCGCCGCGCGCCGCTCTCCGTGTCGAGGAGCGTCTGTTCGACGACTTCCGATTTCTCGTTCGTGCGCGCCCACGTCACGGTCTTGTCGTCGAGCCAGACGAAGCCGCTCTGGGGCGCGCCGGAGAAGGCGATGCGCTGCTTGGGATCGAAGATGTTCTCGATGGTCAGCTCGCGCACGGTCGGCTTCGGCGGCTGCGTCGTGGTCTGCTGCGCGAAGGCGGCGGAGGCGAGAAGAAGGACGGCGGCGACGGCGTTTCGCATCATGGCGCGTAAGTGTACAATCCGGCGTTTTTCGTCGACGGAAGGAGCTATGTCCAAATGACCGCAACCCTCGAAGTGACCCACCAGTTCGACGCCGCGCGGGCGGCGGGGCGGGAGCCGTTCAAGGTCCGCGACCTCTCGCTGGCCACGCTCGGACGCGCGGAGATCCGCCTGGCCGAGCATGAAATGCCCGGCCTCATGGCCATTCGCGAGCAGTACGGCGCGTCGCGGCCGCTGGCGGGGGCGAAGATCATGGGCTCGCTGCACATGACGGTGCAGACGGCCGTGCTCATCGAGACGCTCCAGCATCTCGGCGCCGACGTGCGCTGGGTCAGCTGCAATATTTTTTCGACGCAGGATCACGCCGCGGCCGCCGTCGTCGTCGGTCGCCCCGAGAGCGGCGGCACGATCGAAACTCCGAAAGGGATTCCGGTGTACGCGTGGAAGGGCGAAACGCTCGAGGAGTATTGGTGGTGCACCTCTGAGGCCCTGATGTGGCCCGACGGCAGCGGGCCGACGCTCATCGTCGACGACGGCGGCGACGCCACGCTGCTCGTGCACAAGGGCGCCGAATTCGAAGGCATCGGCCGCGTCCCGGAATTCAATCCTGCCGACGACCCCGAGGAGTGGGGCGTGATCCTCGACCTCCTGCGCCGGGAGACCAAGCGCGATCCGCAGCGCTTCACCCGCGTCGCCAAAGACATTAAAGGCGTCTCCGAGGAGACCACGACGGGCGTGCATCGCCTGTATCAGATGATGGAGGCGGGGACGCTGCTGTTTCCGGCCATCAACGTCAATGACTCGGTGACGAAATCGAAATTCGACAATATCTATGGTTGCCGCCACTCCGTCATCGACGGCCTCAATCGCGCCACCGACGTCATGCTGGCCGGCAAGCTCGCCGTCGTCTGCGGCTACGGCGAAGTCGGCAAGGGCTGCGCCCAGGCTTTGCGCGGCCAGGGGGCGCGCGTCGTGGTCACGGAGATCGATCCCATCTGCGCGCTGCAGGCGGCGATGGAAGGCTTCGAAGTGCGCAAATTGGAGTCGGTGCTGGAGCGCGCCGACGTCTTCGTCACCGCCACGGGGAACAAGGACATCATCACCGCCGCGCACATGTCCCGGATGAAGCACAACGCCATCGTCGGGAACATCGGCCACTTCGACAACGAGATCGACATGGCCGGGCTCAAGAAAATCGCCGGCATCCGCAAGGTGAACATCAAGCCCCAGTATGACGAGTGGACCTTCCCCGACGGGCACAGCGTCCTGATTCTGGCCGAAGGGCGTCTCTTGAACCTCGGCTGCGCCACCGGACATCCCTCCTTTGTGATGTCCGCTTCCTTCGCCAATCAGGTTCTTGCGCAGCTCGCTCTGTGGGGAAATAAAGGTGAATATCGGAAAGAGGTCTACGTCCTGCCGAAGAAATTGGATGAGGAAGTGGCCCGCCTGCACCTGCAGCACCTGGGAGTGGAGCTGACGACGCTGTCGGACGACCAGGCCAAATACCTCGGCGTACCGTCCGAAGGACCCTATAAACCGGACCATTACCGCTATTAAGACGGCTATGTGAGCCTTAATCGACAAAAATTAGTACACATGTTGACTGTTTGCGTTTATCATTGCCCCTAATATTGAAGGAGGAGTGAACGTGCCAAGACCACGAACGCAAACGTCGGGAATGACCCTCTCTCCTGGACAGGCCACGTACGTGCTCGAGCGGCTGGTCGCCGAAAGGCGCATTTCGCCGGGCGAGATTTACCGCTACCTCAGTGACATCAGCCGCGAAATCAGCACCCTCGAACAGCGCATCAGTGCAT
>JBKOUP010000146.1:0-25196 GCA_046723495.1 Acidobacteriota bacterium | reverse complement strand
CACTGGAGTGGCGCACCGCGTTCGTGACGATCTCCTGCACCGCGCGCAGCGCGATCTGGGCGACCGCGGGATCGCTCACGGTGACGTTCTCGAAGTCGATGTGCAGCGACGGCCGGACGATCACGTCGCGCAGGGCGTTGATGGCCTTGGCCAGGTCGACCGGCTCGTCGGCGCGCAGGCGGCTCACCACGGCGCGCACGTCGGCGAGGAGGTCCTTGGTGATGGCCTGGCTCTTCTCGATCGGCGCCTTCGCATCGCCGCTCACGAGATGGCTCGCCACTTCGAGATTCAGGCTCAGCGCCGTGAGGTGATGGCCGAGGAGGTCGTGAAGGTCGCGGGCGATGCGCAGCCGCTCCTCGGTCCGGCTGCTGAGCTCGAGCAGGCCCGACGTCACCTTGAGCTCCGCGTTGGCCTCGGCCAGCGCGACGCGCGCGGTGGCCTCGCGATGGGCGATGCGCACGGCCACGAAGGCGAACAGCTCGAAGGCGATGAACGAGAGCGTGTAGGCCACGACACCTTCGTAGTGCCGCACGAGGACGGCCAGGACCGTGCTCTGGGCGACGATCCAGCCGATGGCCGCCAGCAGCGGCAGCCCCGCCAGCTCGGCCGCCACGATGACGAGGAGCACCGGCTCCATCTTGACGCTGTGCGATGCCGTGGCGATGGCGCCGAGCGCGGCGATCGTCTGCAGCGCCGCGAGGAGGCGCCGGCGCAGGGGCGTGCAGTCGTCGGGATACGTCGCGGCGAAGAAGCCGGCCACGAACACGATCATGCACAGCCACCACACCGGGCTGCGCGATCCCGAGGTGAGGGCGATCATCGCCCACGTGGCGACGCCGACCCAGGTCAGATGCCGTCCGCCGAGCATGGCTTAAAAGTACACCCTCGCGCCGAACGTCGTCAGCCGCTTGAGCTGGATGTACGACATCTCGCCGCTGCCGACGAACTCGGTCTCGATGACGTACGCGGAGACGTTGGGGCGCAGCTTGCGCGTGAGCGTGGCGCGCACGATCGACGAGCCGTCGCGCAGGTTGGTGAGGGTGATGAGCTCGATCTCGTTCTTGCCGAACGGCGCGGCGGCGCGCGTGAAGGCGTAGTTGCGGGCCATGCGCAGCGGCGCGAAACGCATGTTGGCGTCGTAGAGCGACGACGGGGAGATGCCGTCGCGGAAGGCCTGCCACTGCCCCGCGGTGAGGCCGTCGCCGGACCGGTAGACCTCGGCGACGACGTTGACGTTCGCGCGGAACGTGTACTGCCCGCCGAGGAGGAGGTGGCGGCGCGTGGCCTCGCCGTGGAGCTCGAGGGCGTCGCCGACGACGTGCGCGGCGCTGAGGCCCTGCTGCGTGCCGCCGGCGTCGCGGCGGAAGTGCAGGGAGACGTCGGTGCCGCCGACGAGGCGGTAGACGCGCGCGGCAACGGCGTGGTCGCGCAGCGCGTAGAGGGAGACGTTGGTGCCGTGGACGAAGGCGTCGGCGCGAAGCATGTCGACGCCGCGGAAGGCCGAGCGGCGGTCGGTCGGATCGGTCGGGTTTTTCTGCGGACTGACGAAGCCGACCGGATTCCAGGCGTAGCCGGTGCCCCACTTCTCGATCACCCGTCCGGCCGTGACGTCGAGCCAAGGCCGGAGGTTCGCCTGCACGAAGCCCTCGCCGAGCTGCACGTGGTCGGCGGCGCGGTCGCTGGCATCGGCGCGCAGCTTCACGTGCGCCTTCACCCTCTCCGTCTTCGCGTCCGCGTAGAGCGCCGCGTCGGCCGAGTTCGTCGTGTACGGAAGCCCGGCGACGTTATGCGGATTCAGCGGCGAGTCGACGTTCGCGGGGGAGAGCTGCGACTCCGCGCCGAGCGAGCCGAAGAAGCGGAATGTATCCGCGCGGGCGGTGGCGGTGGCGGCGGCCGCGAGCAGGGCGAGGAGGAGGGTTCGTGCGGTCATGACGAGGTTGTTAGGTTCTTAGGTTCTTAGGTTCTTGGTTCTTAGTTCTTAGTTCTTAGTTTTTAGTTTCTTGGTCGTTGGTTGCCTTGTTCTGTAAGAACTTAAGAACCTAAGAACCTAAGAACCTTTTCACCACTTGCCCAACGCATCCTTATTGAACATCCGCTCCGCGTTCTCGCGCGGCTTTAGGTTCGCGTACTTCATCAGCGTGCGGTTGCCTGGGCGGAGCAGGTCGTCGATCTCGATGGCGGTGACGACGCGCCGTCCGGCCATCTGCCCGTACTCGCGATACAAGGCGCGCTTGATCAGCTTTCCGCTGACGACGTAGAAGTCGGCGCGCAGCGGCTCGTACGTGGCCTTGTCGATCCACAGCTGCACGCGGCTGTAGGCGATGTCGGTGTCCTTTGCGGCGAGGTCGAGGACGAAGGCCTTGCGTCCTTCAAATTCGCCCTCGCTCACCGACTTCGGCACGTAATCGACCGTGAAGGTGGTGCGGGCCACGTCGCCGTTCGAGGCCTGGCCCATCAGCCGCTGCAGCGGCGAGATGCGGATCGGGCGGCTCGCCGAGGGCATGTAGATCCACATCGCGTCGCGCAGCATCAGCAGGAGCTTTCCCTTCTCCGTGGCCGGCGCGACGAACTCGACGACGCTGCGGTCCGAGCCCTTGCCGTAGACGCGGAACCTCGACGACTCGGCCTTGTCATGCGGCGTGTACGCGGTGAGCTCGACGTCGATGGAGAAGCTGTCGAGCGGCGCGCGATAGGCATCGACTTTCGTCAGGATCGCCGCGGCATCCTCGGCGCGCAGCGGCGCCGCGAACAGTGCGAGTGCAATGAGTAGCTTTTTCATCAGATGTGCCCCAGTGCATCGACGATCTTCATGCGCGACGCCTTCAGCGCCGGCACGATCGAGGAGATCGTCGCGGTGACGATGGAGATGAACGCCGCGGTGACGAGGATCGACGGCGACAGCAGCATGCGCAGCGGATAGCCGACGGTGTAGCCGGGCGGCGGCGGAAGCATGATGTGGCCGTGGTTGATGGCGTTGGCGATCAGCGCGCCGCTCACGACGCCGGCGATCGCGCCGAGGACGCCGATGACGAGCCCCTCGGCAAGAAACATGCGGGCCACGCGGGCGCGCGTCGTCCCCATGGCCATGAGCGTGCCGATCTCGCGCGTCCGCTCGAAGATCGACATCAGGATCGTGTTGGCGACGCTGAAGACGACGATCGCGGAGACGATCAGGCCGAGGAAGCCGAAGATGCCGTTGTAGAGCAGAACGACCTGGTGGTAGAAGGTCGCCAGCTCCGACCAGTCCTTCATCTCGATGCCGGGAATCCGCCGGCCGAGGTCGGCGCGCACGGCGGCGGTGTCGTCGGTCTCGTTGAGCATGACGATCAGGCGCTCGACCTTCTTCGTCTGCAGCAGCTGCTGCGCGCCGGCGAGCGGCATCTTCACGGCGCGGTCGTCGAACTCCTTCACGCCGCTCATGAAGATGCCGGCGACGCGGACGTCGGTCGCGTTCAGCGAGCCGGTCGACGTCGTCGTCATCAGCGTGAGGTAGTCGCCCGGCTTGGCGTGCATCGACGCGGCCAGGCCGCGGCCGAGGATCACGGCGTCGGGCTCGTTGTCGGGGAGATCGGTGCCGCCGGTGAGGCGGTAGCCGTTCATCTGCTTTTCCTTCGCCGGCTCGACGGCGATGGCGATGAAGGTCTCGGACTTCTCGCCGTTGCTGACCAGGCCCATGAGCGTGACCTGCGCGGCGGTCATCTTGACGCGCTTGTCGCTCTCGATGGCGCGGCGCAGCGCGGCCACGTTGTCGAGGCCGTACTCGAGCGGCTTCTTGGCCTCGTTCGTGGCGAAGCCGCGCTTGTAGATCTGCAGGTGGCCGACGCGGCTGCGGATCGTGCTCTCGCGCAGGCCGCGGAAGGTCTGTTGCTTGTAGCCGCCGAAGAGGATCAGGCCGACGGCGCCGAAGACGATGACGAGCAGGGTGATGGCGGAGCGGCGGCGGTTGCGGAAGACATTGCGAAAGGCAATTCTCGTGGTCATGGCAATCTCCTCAGGCGACCCGCGCGACGGCGGGCTCGCACACGCGCCCGTCGTGCAGGCGCACGAGGCGCTGCGCGCGGGTCATGACGGCCGGGTCGTGGGTGGCGAAGACGAAGGTGGTCCCCGTCTCCGCGTTCAACTTGGCGAGGAGGTCGAGGATGTGCGCGGCGGTGTCGGAGTCGAGGTTCGCGGTGGGCTCGTCGGCGAGGACGAGCTTCGGCTCCGCGACCATGGCCCGGGCGATGGCGACGCGCTGCCGCTGTCCGCCGGAGAGCTGATCGGGCCGCTGCTTGGCCTGCGCGGTGAGGCCGACCTGGTCGAGCCAGCGGCGCACGAGCGCGTCGCGCTCGCGGCGATTCACGTTCGCGAGGAGCAGCGGGTACTCGACGTTCTCGTACGCGGTGAGGACGGGGATGAGGTTGAAGGTCTGGAAGATGTAGCCGAGTGCGTCGCGGCGCGTGGCGGCGAGGCGGTGCAGCGGGACGGCGGTGACGTCGACGCCGTCGATGACGATGCGCCCGCCGCTGGGCTTGTCGATGCAGCCGATGAGGTTGAGCAGCGTGGTCTTGCCGCTGCCGGAGGGCCCGGCCAGGGCCACGAAGTCGCTGCGGGCGATGTCGAGGTCGACGCCGTCGAGGGCGGGCACGTCGACGCGGCCGAGGCGGTAGGATTTGGCGATGTCGGTGAGGCGGATGAGCATGGGCGTTCCTTTCGTGCTCTCAATGTAGGTGGCGCGGGTGGGGAGCGCATGTGCCAGTCTGGTGGTTCGTCGACCGTGACTTTTGGCAGGGAGGGCGAAATGCAGAATGCAGAATGCAGAATGCAGAATTGCTCAGCTTCTAATTCTGCATTCGGCATTCTGCACTCTGCATTCCGATGACGACCGGCCGCTTTGCCCCTTCTCCCACCGGCCTGCTCCACCTCGGCAGCCTCGTCGCCGCCGTCGGGTCCTACCTCTTCGCGAAACACGAGGGCGGGCAGTGGTTGGTGCGCATCGAGGACCTCGATACCCCGCGCGTCGTGCCGGGGTCGGCCGAGGAGATCTTGGCGACGCTGCAGCGCTACGGATTGCAGTGGGACGGCGACGTCGTCCGGCAGTCGCAGCGCACGGCGCTGTACGAGCGCGCGCTGGCGTCGCTGCGCGAGCGCGGGCTCGTCTACGACTGCGCCTGCTCGCGCGCGGAGCTGCGGAGCGCGGCGTCTGCGCCGCTCGGGCGCGAGCCGCGCTATCCCGGCACGTGCCGCAACGGGATCGCGCCCGGGCGGGCGGCGCGGGCGGTGCGCTTCCGCGCGCCGGACGAGGTCATCGCCTTCGACGACCTCCTCCGCGGGCGGGTCGAGGAGAACGTCGCCCGCGAGACCGGCGACTTCGTCGTCCGCCGCGCCGACGGGCTCTTCGCCTACCAGCTCGCCGTCGTCGTCGACGACGAGGAGCAGGGCGTCACGCAGGTCGTGCGCGGCGGCGATCTCCTCTCCTCGACGGCGCGGCAGATCGCCTTGCAGCGCGCCCTCGGCTATCGCACGCCGGAGTACGCGCACCTGCCGCTCGTCGTCAACGACAAGGGCGAGAAGATGGGGAAGCGCGACGGCGCGCTGCCGCTGCCATCGCTCGACGAGGCGCGCATCCGCGAAACGATGGACGAGGCGCTGCGAATCCTCAGTGCAGCCGGTATCCGAGCAGAATTCCCGTGAAGTTGATGCCCGGGTTGCGCTCCGCGTAGCCGGCGTTGGAGATGTGGAAGACGCGGATGCCGAACATCCAGCCGCCGTTCGTCGTCACGCCGGCGCCGGCCTGGGAGATGAAGTTGAAATGCGACGTCGACTCCGGCACGCGCTCGCTGGCGTAGATGGGGCCGCTGGAGAGCTCGATGTAGGGCCGCACGGACCCGCGCTGCGAGAACGTCTTGCGCGCCAGCAGCGAGAGCGACGCGGCGTTGACGCTCTCGCTCTGGTGCAGCGTGTCGAAGAAGTCGGCCGGCTGGCTCATGTGCGTCGGGGCGAAGGCCACCCCCCAGTCGAACGGCCACTTCGTCCGCCCCGTGGCCTCGAAGTCGAGCGACTCGAACGTCCACTGTCCGTGCTTGTTGGGCGCGCTCTTGGCACCGACGCCGTAGATGGTGAAGTGCTCGGGCCAAGCGGCCGCGGCAGGCAGAGCGAGCACAAAGAGCGTGAGAAAGGCAAGGTTTTTCATCGGCGAGTTTCGGAATCGTATCGCGGATTGCGTTGACGCGGGCATCTCCCTGTCGCACAATCGCGCGAACCAATAAACATTTGGAGAGGTAAAAGAACGATGGCGACAAAGAAAGTGAGCAAGGGTCTGTCAGCGCCGGTCCAGCCGAGCGCCGACCTGGCGCCGATCACCGGCAGCAAGCCCATCCCGCGCAGCGAGGTCACGAAGAAGGTGTGGGATTACGTCAAGGCCCACGGTCTTCAGGACCAGCAGAACCGGCGCATGATCAACGCGGACGACAACCTGAAGAAGATCTTCAACGGGAAGAAGCAGGTGTCGATGTTCGAGATGACGGCTCTGGTGAACAAGCACTTGAGCTGACGCGGCGACGGGCTCTCAGCTCTCGGCTCTCAGCTCTCAGGGGAGGGCGGGCCCGAGAGCCGAGAGCTGACAGCCGAGAGCCTCGTGATTCATCGAATACCCGTGTCGATGCTGATATCCAGCTTCGTCACCGTATTCGCCTTGATCTCGACGACAGCCGGCACGCCGCTGGCGCGGTCGATGCCGGCCTTCTTCACGTCCACGCTGTATTTGCCGGGCGCGAGGTTGATGACGTACAGCCCCTGCGAGTCGATGTCGACGGTGAAGAGCAGCGTCGTCTTGGCCTCGTTGTAGACCAGCACCTTGCGCATGGCGTAGGCGTCGGGCGGCGTAGGGCACGGCATCGTCGCGCTCTCCACCGGGCAGTTCGGGCCGATCGTGACCACGCCGGCCAGCCGTCCCGTGGCCTGCACGGTTTTCGGCTCCGTCGGCGAGCCGCCGGTGCCGTGACACGCCGCCAGCACGATCAGGAACGCGATTGCGCGGCGCGCGGTCATGGTGCGATTCTACGCGCATGAAACAAGCCGTGCTCTTCGCCGCTGTCCTGCTCGCCGCCTGTGCTTCGTCGAACGCGCCGTGCCCCGAGGCCGAGGCGGGGATGAACGCGCATCGCGCCGAATTCGTGAAAAACGCCCGCGCCGGGAACGCCGCCGCCCTCGCCGCCGGCTACGCCGAGGACGCCGTCCTCATGCCGCCGAACATGCCGGCCCTGCATGGGCGCGCGGCCATCCAGCAGTTCTGGGGCGGGTTCACGGCCGCGGGGAAGGTCGACGTCACGCTCACGCCCGAGAAGGTGCTGACCTCGTGCGACCTCGGCTCCGAGGCCGGGAAGTACGACCTCACCATCACACCGAAGAGCGGCGCGCCGATTCACGACACAGGCAAATACTCGGTGACGTTGAAGAAGATCGGCGGCGAGTGGAAGCTCGCCATCGACATTTTCAATTCCGATCTCCCGCCTCCGAAATGATGGCCTCGGCGATGTCGTGATACTTCCCGGCGAAGTGATGCCCGCCCGGCGCGCGGAGGATCTTCGCCAGTCCCGGCTCGAGCTGGTGGCAGAGCGACGTCTTCTCCTTCTCGCCGTAGACGCAGAGGATCTTCTGTCCGCGCAGCTTCTCCAGCTCCGGCTTCACCGCTGTCTGCGGCTCCTTCTTGAAATGCCAGAAGAACCATGACGGCGTGTACTTGAAGTCGTTCGTCGGCTCCAGGCCGAGGAATGCGACCAGCTTCACGGCGGGCCGGAGATCGGCGGGGAGGCGGCTGGCCATGAACGGCAGCACGTCGGCGCCGCGCGAGTAGCCGATCAGCACCACGTTCGGCTTCCGGAACTTGATGCGGTAGTAGGTGACGACGCGCTGGAGCGCGCAGCCGCAATCGTCGGGCGTGCGCCGGGTGCGGAAGTACTCGTTGGCCAGGAAGCCGACGACCGGCATGCCATCGGCGCGCAGCTTGTCCGTCACCTTCGTGTCGATGCGCCGCCAGCCGCCGTCGCCGGAGACCATGATGGCGAAGCGGTCGCCCTTCACTCTCGTGGCCGGCAGCTCGACGAGCGGGAGGTCGCGGACGTCGGCGCGGCCGGTGCACTCCGCGCGCGCCGCGGCGGCAGCGGCGAGGAGAACGAGAACGAAAAGCAGCCGTCTCACTTCAGCTGCTCGAGGATGATGTGTCCGAGCTTCTCGTAGCCGCCGTCGAAGTGGTGCGCCCCCTTCAGCGTGACCACGTTGATGTGCGGTTGCCCGCCGAGCTCGCGGCAGAGCGAATCCTTGTCGTCCTCGCCGGAGAGGCAGAGGATCGAGTGCCCGTGCAGCTTGTCGACCTCGGGCTTCACCGCGTAGCCCTTGCTGCTGCCGCGCAGCCAGTCGGCCACGTGAAACTCGAACTGCACGGTCGGCGAAGGACCGAGGAGCGCGATCAGGCGGATCTTCGACCGCAGCTCCGGCGAGAGGCGGCTGATCATCGCCGGCAGCACGTCCGCGCCGCGCGAGTAGCCGACGAAGAGCAGGCGTCCCTTCCTCCACGCGGCGAGGTAGCGGTCGCAGATCGTCTGCAGGTCGCGCGCGGCGGTCTCGGGCGTGCGCTTCGTCCAGAAATACTGCAGGGCGTTCAGGCCGACGACGGGAAGGCCGTTGTCGGCGAGCACCTTCGAGATCGACTTGTCGATGGCCGCCCAGCCGCCGTCGCCGGAGACGAAGACGACGAGCGTGTCGGACCCGCCGCGCGTCGACGGCACTTCGACCAGAGGCAGCTTCGCCTCGGCCGCGGCGGCGGACACAGCGGACGCGAAAATCACGGAGAGGAAGAGTGTTCGGACCAAACTCGGCTATGGAACAGCGGGAGGGATGCCGGGTATGCCCGCGCGGTCGAGCATGGCGTTGACTTCCGGTGACGCTTGCTCGCGGACGAAGTAGATGTGCGGAAGCGCGGTGACGAGCTCCGTCTCGTGCTGCACGGCCTCGCGCAGATGGCGGATCGTGCTGACGATGTCGCCGCGCAGGAAGGCGGCCTCGGCGGCCAGGCCGAAGTACGTCGTGCGCGCTGCGCTGCGCCGGCCGCGGGCCAGGATCGTCTCCGGCGTCACCAGCCCTTCCTCGACCAGCTCGATGGCCTCGGGGGTCATGCCGATGTTCGTCGCGCATTGGAAGAGGATCTCCGGATCGACGCCCAGCTTTTTCAGCTTGCGCAGCGCGTTGCGCAGGCGCTGGTAGATGTGCTCCGGCGGGACGAAACGCATCAGCTCCTCGAAGCGCTCGACCGTCGGATCGGCGGCCATGGCCGCGAGCTGTTCGCGCCACTCGTCGGGAGCTTCGTCGATGTCGTCGAGACACTGCTCGATCTCGGCGGCGTCGGGGCACTCCTCGCGCGCCAGCACGAGGCGGGCGATGGCCGCGGCCTGGTCGCCCTCGCCGCGCTCGACGAGCAACCGCACCAGCGGCAGCGCGCTGCCGCCGTCGAGCCATTGCTGTTGCAGGGCGTCGAGCTGCGGATCGGGGATCAATCTCATTTCGTCACGTCACCGCGAAGGCCGCCGGAGATCAGCGCCGCCAGGTTCGTCAAAATCCGGGGGAGGACCAACCCTCCGGGTGATGCGATGTACATCGGCTCCCACACAGGGTCGAACTTGTCCTTGTATTGTCGGAGACCTTGGAAATTATAGAAGTTTTCGCCCAGCCTGTACGTCAGCGCGCCGACGCGGCTCCACATCGTGCCGAGGGCGCGGCTCTCGAGGCCGGCGAACGGGGCCATGCCGAGGTTGAACCACCGGTAGCCCTGCTGCTGCCCCCAGACGATGAGGTTGACGAAGATGTAGTCCATGACGCCGGACGGCGCCTCGGGGAGTTGGCGCATGAGGTCGACGGAGAGCTCCTCTTTCGTGCCCGAGGGCCAGAGGTTGGCGAAGGCGACGACGTGCCCTTCCTTCCGCACCAGCGCGACCGGAAATCGCCGGATGTAGTCCTCGGCGAAGAATCCGAGGGAGAAGCCCTTCTCGCGGGTCTTCTTCTCGGCCAGCCAGGAGTCGGAGATGACGCGCAGCTGCTGCAGGATCGGCGCGGCCGGCTCGATGGAGAAGCAGCAGTCCTCGGCCTCGACCCTGCGCTGCATCTTGCGCATCCACTTGCGCGAGCCCCCTTCGAGCGAGAACGACTCGAGGTCGACGCGGGCCTGCTCGCCGATCTTCAGCGGCGTCAGGCCGAGGTCGAGGTAGTAGTGCAGGTTCTGGCGCTGGATCTCGTAGAACACCGGCCAGCCGGCGTGGAGGTCGCAGAGCTCGCGGAACTTCCAGAGCAGCTCCTGCTTCTCGTCCTCGGCGCCGACGGGGTCGCCCATGGCGATCCAGCTCCGACCCTCGACGCCGTACATGATGAAGGCGCGCCCGCTCTCGCTGAAGAGGAGCGGCTTGTCGCCGAGGAGGGCCAGGTGGGCGTGCGAGCTGGCGTCGGTGTCGATGACGGCGGCGGCGCGGTCGATGTCGCTCGCCAACGGAAGATCGGGCTCCGGCGCGGCGGGACGCAGCAGTCGTCCGATGGAGAAGAGGAGCAGCGTGCCGACGACGCCGACGGAGGCGCGCAGGAATCGCGGCGCATCGGCGCGGAACTGGAAGCGCCACCACAGCTCGCGCGAATACTCGACGTGCTTGTAGCTGAAGAAGCCGAGCCACGCTGAGGTGATGAGGACGAGGAGGATGGCGGCGATCCACCCCGGGCCGAAGCCTTCGTTCAGCAGCGACGCCTTGCGATAGAAGTGGCGCCGCGACGCGACAAGGCCGAAGAGCATGACGGCCAGGATGATCGCTTCCTCGAAGTCGGCGCCTTTGAGGATCTGGAAGAAGATGCCGAAGGCGAGGACGCCGACGGTGATCTGGTACGCGGCGTCGAGGCGCCGCTGCAGGCCGCGCGCGAGGAGAAGCAGCGCCGCGCCGCCGATGCTGCTCAAGAAGTGCGAGATCTCGACGAGGGGAAGGGGCACGAGGCGGCGCAGCCAGCGCACGCGCGTGCCGAGCTCCGGGGTCGCGCCGGAGAAGAGGAGCACGGCGCCGCCGACGAAGGTGGTGAAGGCGAGGAGCTGCGGAGCAATGCCGGGCGCCCATCGCCCGAAGATGCGCCAGGCCCGGCGCACGCCTTCGCGCTTCTCGATGATCTCGTGGATCGCCAGGAGGATGATGGCCACGCCGAGCGGGAGGAGGTAGTAGATGGCGCGGAACGCGACGAGCGCGCCGAGGATCGCCGCGGCCGGGTAGTACGGCGCCAGAAAGGTGAGCGCGATCGCTTCGAAGATGCCGAGGCCGCCCGGCACGTTCGAGGCCACGCCGGCGATCTGGGCGAGGAGGAAGATGCCGAGGAAGTGCGGGAAGCCGAGCGGCAGGGAGTCGGGCAGGAGGATGTAGAGCACGCCCGCGGCCACGATCCAGTCGAGGCTCGAGATCGCCGTCTGGGCCAGGAAAACGCCCGGCGACGGCAGCTCGAACTCCCAATGGCGGATGCGCAGCGGCTCGCGGCGGACGGCAATCCAGATCAGGTAGGCGATCGCCGGCAGGAGCAGGACGATGCCGAGGATGCGCACGGAGTTGAAGGGAACGTGCAGCGTCGGCGGCACGGCCGGCGGGACGGCGAGGAAGAAGACGCCGCCGAGGATGACGAAGCCGAGCCAGAAGCTGATGGTGCAGAAGGCGATGACGCGGGCGATGTCGACGCCGTTCAGCCGCCAGGCGTTGTAGAGGCGGTAGCGCAGCGAGCCGCCGACGAGCCCCGACAGTCCGACGTTGTTGTTGAAGGCGTAGCTGATGAAGGAGGCCAGGGCGATCTTGAAGTACGGCAGCGGATGGCGGATGTAGAGAAACGCCAGCGCGTCGTAGCCGGTCATGACCAGGTAGCCGAAGAGGGTGAGGACGACGGCGAGGACGATCTGGTCGGCCGGCAGCCCGCTGACGTAGTGGATGACCTGGCGGTAGTCGTAGTGCGCCAGGGGGTCCTGGAGGATCCACAGCGCCACGGCGAAGAGGGCCACGACGAAGAGGGGCTTGACGAACGGAAAGATCCGTTTGAGGCGTTCCAACGGCGGCGATTCTAGTTGAAGGGAGCAGGTCGCAGGGCACGGGGCGCAGGTGGTGTTCTGGCGAGGGCACGTGCCCCGGCTAGCCAACCATCTGCGCCCTGCCCCCTGCGCCCCGCGCCCTATAATTCGCCTGTGCCCCTCACATTCGTGGTCGGCCGCGCCGCCGACGTGTTCGGCCCGGCGCTGGCGGACGCCGTCGACGCGGCGCTCCGCGCCCGCTTCCCTTCGCTGAGCCTCGGCGGCGGCGAGCCGTACCACTCCGACCCGGTCGAGTTCTCCGGCTGGCGCGAGCTTGCCGGCCGCGCGCCGCTCCTCGTCGAGCCGTACCAGGCGGTGTTTGTCCCCGCGGAGGTCGCGGGCGTCGAGACGCTGCCGGTCGTGAACGCCGCCGACCCGCTGCAGGTGGCGAGCCTCGACGGCCTGCTCGAGTCGCTGCGCGCCTTCGCCGGCGAGAACGCGCTGCCGACCGACGACGTCGAGCTGATGGGCCTGGCCGCGAAGTACCTCGAGGACGACCTCCTCATCAGCGACGACCTCGACGTGCAGACCTACGTGCAGCTGATGCTCAGCGCGAAGCAGGCCGCGGCCACGCGGCGGGCGCTGTGGGTCGTGGCGTAGCTAAATGTCGTAACTACCGCGAGCCGCCGACCGCCACCGCCCCGCCCTCGCTCACCCGCACCGACACGTTCGACGCCGCGATCGGATCGTGCGTCCGCCCGTGCACCCACACCACCACCGTGTAGACGCCGGGGCCGTCGGGGAACGGGACGGCGAAGTTCACGCTGCCGTCGCCGGCAACGTCGAAGTCGCCGCGGCTGCCGTCGCTGTACTCCTCGCGGATCTCGTGCGTCTCGCGTTCCGTGCGCACGACCCGGTCGTACAGCTTGGGGAGGTACTCGCGGCGCTTCTCCGGCAGGGCGTAGCTGGTGATGTCGTTGGCGAGCTTGGCCGACATCGACTTCGGCAGCGGCTCGTGATGGACGGTGATGGCCTCGACGGCGTAGCCGCTGTGCGGCTTCACCCGCAGCATGACCCGGTCCGACGGCGTGGCGTTGCGCGGCAACGGCCGCGTCCACTCCACGTATCTGCGGATGAACTCCTCGGCGATGCGGAACTCGCCGTGCTCCCACGCCAGGCCGATGCCGACGTGCGTCGCGTACGGGTCGAGGATCGTCCGGCGGTGGCCGTCGTGCGGGGCGACCTCCTCCATCATGGCCTGCTCGGAGCGGCGCAGCATGTCGTAGAGCGCGCGGTCGCCGAAGCCGTAGTTCGCCGACCACGCCGCCACGTTCTCGCTCACGCCGTCGTTGCCGCCGGAGAGCGAGTAGCGCATGTAGGGCGCGAGGCCGTCGAGCGTGAAATGCCCGGTCGTGCCGTTGTGGATCTGCTTGCGGCAGTAATCGTCGGCCTGCGCGGAGGCGACGGGGTCGAGGGCCACGGGCCTCAGCCCGAACTGGGCGCGGTCGCGGTTGATGATGCGCAGCAGCTCGTCGCGGAGCGTGAAGCGGATCTCGTCGCCGGGGCCATCGCCCTGCGCCAACGGCGCCGCGAACGCCAGGAACGCGGCCAGCAATGCCAGAAGCAGCTTCTTCATCTCAGCGGCAATTCAATCTGAATGCTGAAACCGGGATTCAAATTCTCGGCGTGAATGGTACCGCCATGTTCCTCGATTGCCTTGCGGGCGATGGCCAGGCCGAGCCCGGTGCCGCTGGACTTCGTCGAAAAGTACGGATCGAAGATCTTCGGCAGCATCTCCGGCGGGACGCCCGGGCCGTTGTCCTCGACGCGGACCAGGACCTTGGAGTCGACGCCTTCGCTGCCGAGGCGGACCTTGCCGCCCGGCGCGGCCTGGAAGGCGTTCTCGATGAGGTTGGCGATCGCGCCGCGGAGCATGCGCGCGTCGCCGGAGAAGTTTGCCGGCGTCGACGGCGCGATGTCGGCGCGGAAGTCGATGCCGCGCTCGCGCGAGGAGGTGTAGCTGGCGGCGATCTCCTCGAGGAGCTTGCGCAGGTCGAGCGGCTTGCGCTGCGGCAGGCGCAACGACGCGTAGTCGCTGAACTCCTTCGACGTCTCCCGCAGCGTCACGACCTGGCGGAGGATGTTGTCGACCGCGCCACGCACGACGCCGGCGAGGTTCGGGTCGTCGCGGTCGGCCAGCGCGCGCAGGTGCTCGGCCGTGAGCTGGATCGGCGTCAGCGGGTTCTTGATCTCGTGCGCGACCTGCCGGGCCATCTCGCCCCACGCCTCCAGCCGGTTCGAGCGCAGGATCTCCGTCACATCCTCGGCGATGAGGAGCTCCTCGTCGCTCTCCGGCAGCGGGACGATGGAGACGCGGAACGTGCGGAGGTTGCCGTCGACGTTGAGGTCGAGCTCCGTCGAGACCGTCCGGCGCTGGCGATGGGTCTCGATGAACTCGTCGAGCTCCGTGGAGCGAAGGCGCAGCAGCGCGCGCGCCGCGGCGTTCGTGGCGCCGACGCGGCGCTGGCCGTCGAGGACGACCACGGCGGCGTTGATGTTCTCGAGCAGCGTCTGCAGGCGGTCGCGCTCGTGGCGGAGGTCGTTCTGCTGGCGCCGGAGCGACGAGGCCATGTCGCGGAACGTTGTCACCAGCAGGCCGAGGTCGGGATCGTGAGGCGGCGTGACCTGCACGTCGAAGTCGCCGCGGGCCACGGCGCGCGCGCCGCCGATGAGGGCCTGCACCGGCTTGGTGACGCTGCGCGCGGCCAGCACGGCCACGGCGATCGCGCCGAGGACGATGAAGACGAGGAGGAGGTAGATCGTCGTGGCCAGGTCGCCGACCTGGGCCTCGATCTGCCGCCCCTGCACGATGAACGGCAGGGCCAGCGTGTAGCTCTGCCCGCGGGCCAGGTTGACCGGGCTGTAGATCTCGACGTAGCGCGACGAGCCGGCGCTGTGCGAGCCGCGCACGAGCTGCTGCCCGCCGAGAACGATCTTCGTATAGACGCTGCCGGGGAGCCGCTCCGATTCGACGTGCGCGGCGAAGAGGTCGCGGCGGCTCGAGGCGATGAGCTTCTCGTCGCGGAAGAGATGGATGTCGTGCCCGATCACCCGCGCCAGCCAGCTCAGCACCTCGTCGTCGAGGACCTGCTCCGGGCTCGACGACGACTGCGAGGCCAGGTAGTCCTCGATGACGCGCTGCCCGGCCACGAGCGCCGTCTGCCCGCGGTCGAGGAACTCCGCCTCGAGGCGTCCGGCGAGGTAGGCGCGCACGAAGAGGACGAAGACGATGAGCGGCAACACCACGACGGCGGTGAGGTAGAGCGACGTGCGCGTGCGGAAGTCGAGGCTGCGCGGCGAGCGGCGCAGGAGGCGGGCCATGAGCGGCAACGAGCGCACGGCCATGGCCATGAGCACGAGGGCGATGCCCCAGATGGCCACGCCACCGGCGCGGCGCACTTGCTGCCCCGCGGTCGGCACCGGCAGCGGGAAGACGTAGAGGGCGTTCTCGGTGCGCCGGACGTAGATGGCCGAGCCGGCGCTTCCTTCGATCCACTGGCCGCGGCCCGGCTTGAGCGTGGCGAAGTAGAACCTGGCGCTCTGCGGCAGGCGCACGGAGGAGCCGTGGACGTTGCCGTCGCGGTCGTAGACGACGGGCTCGCGCTGCACGTGCAGTCCGACCGACGAGTCTTCGGAATCGGGATCGAAGAAGTCGCGATAGGCGTCGGCGAAGGTGACGGCGCTCGGGTCGGCCGGGTTGACGACGTGCACGCTTCCCTCGGCGATGGGGATGCCGAAGACGGTGAGCTCGAAGTCGTGGTGGACGAGCTCGCGCGTCAGCGCGCCGAGGCGCAGCACTTCCTGCTCCTGCGCCGCGCCGCGCTCGCTGAACTGCGGCAGGCCGACGCCGAAACGGCTCAGCGGATGGTCGAAGACGTCGCGGATGGTGATGACCGCCGGGATGCGCCACTTGGAGAGGTCGGAGCGCAGCCAGAGCGCGTAGGCGAGGTCCTCGAGGTTCATGCGCGAGAAGTGGTCGGGAAGAATCGTGCTGAGGTCGGTCTGCGAGAACTGGTTCTGCAGCGTGTCCTCGATCATCGTGCGCAGCTGTCCCCCCTCGCCGGCCACGAGCGGAGCGAAGGTCTCGGCGATGAAGCGCCGCGCACTGGCGCGCTCGTACGTCTGCATCGGAAACCAGACCACGAGGACGAGCAGCAGCGCCGAGCCGAGCAAGCGCAGCGTGCGCCGCTCGAAAACGAGCCGCATGGCGAAGGCGATCGCAACGGCCAACGCAATCGCAAAAAACGCGTTTCTCTTGACCGGCTCCAGAAAGAAGCCGATGAACAAGGTCCCGGCAACCACGAGGACAACCCCTGCGCCGTGCCCCCTGCGCCCCGCGCCCTCCGCCAATCGCAGCAGCGCGAATCCGAGGAGCACCAGCGCCCCCAGAATCACCGCCTGCGCCAGCGACGTCGGCACGATGTGATCGGGCAGCGAGGAGATGCGGCTGTTGTCGACGAGGTTCGCGGCGAGCAGGGCGAAGCCGAGCGCGCCCGCGAGCGCGACGAGCGCCCGGGCGATGGCCGGCACGACGCGCGCGGCGGCGACGGCGATGGCCAGCAGCGCCGCGGCGGTGAGGAAGAGGTCGAACGGCGACTTCGTCAACGGTCCGAGGATGCGCGAGCCGTAGACGTCGAAGCCGAAGATGTGGGTCGGGTCTTCGTCGATCCGGAAGAGGAGCATCGCCGCGCGGGCCACGGCGATCAGGAGGATCGCGATCAACGGCGGCGCGGCCGCGGCGAGCCAGACGGCGGCGACGGCGATGAGGATGGCCGCGGCGGCGTGGCCGTCGCGGCGGACGCCGTCGACGATGGCCGCGGGCGTGCGCGGCACGATGTCGACGTAGAGCGTGGCGTCGGGACGCTGGGTCACGACGTAGCGCCGGGTGTTGCGCTCCTGCCGCAGCGCGCCGGCGTGGTACTTCGAGCTGACGAGCCAGTCGTCGTCGGGGTCCCACAGCGAATGGCGCTTGGTCTCGTTGACGATGCGCTCGAAGGCCTGCACGGTGTAGCGCGGCGAGGAGATCGACTTCGTGATGTAGAGGCTCGTGGCGTCGAAGAGGTACGTGGCCGCGCCGGAGACGCGCAGGTCCTGCCCCCACCAGGCCACGACGTTGCCGTTCGGAGCGACGACGCGCATGCCGCGGAACGAGCCGGTGCCGTGCACTTGGCCATGCAGGACTTCGAAGAGCTCTTCGCGGGAGATGTCCGGCTTGGCGTCGAGCGCGCGGGCCGCGCGCCGGGTCATGGCCGCGAGCTCGTCCTCGTCGCGGACGATGTCGGCGCGCATCTGCGCGACTTCACGGCCAAGGTGCTCGCCGGCGCGCGTGGCGAAGGATTGGGAGACGGCGTGGAGGCGGTAAAGCGTCGCCAGCTCCGCGGCGGCCGCGAGGCAGAGAAAAAGCCCTGCCGCCTGGAGACGGCGCTTCATGAGATCCTTCGTCGCGGCAGCTCCTCAGGATGCCGCCGCCTTCGCAGCGTCACTTTCCGGCGGATCGAATCGACGCGATCGACCAGCGGCCGTCGGCCTTCTGGCGCAGCGTGATGTAGAGCTCGCGCGTCTCCGCGCCCGCCGCGGTCTTGATCTTCCAGTTCGCTACGAGGTGATACTGCCCCTCGGCGCTGACTTTGCGCGCGCTCTTCGTGTCGAAGCCGCTCGGCTTGACCTTGTTGAAGAGACTGTCGAGCAGGTACGCGGACTGATCGCGGCCGTAGTACTGGCCGCTCTGGTCGATGAGACCGGGGAACTGGAGCATGACCTGGTCACCGTCGCCGATGCCGGCCACGATCGCCTGCGGGTCGCCGCCGCCGAAGCCGCGCGAGAGGCTCGAGCTGGCCGTGTCGAGGTCCCTGAACTGCGCGGACGCGACGACGGGGACGAGCGCGAGCACCATGGCGAAGGCGAGGTTCCTGAGTCTCATGATCGTTTCTCCGATGACTTGCGCAACAGGGTGCGACAGCTCCTTATTCTAGCAAATTCAATCATTTAGCTGCACTCGAAAACGGACGTCTCGTCCTCGTCTCGCGACATGATGCCGCGCTCCGCGGCGCACGAGACAAAGTCTTCCGGCGGCGGCGCCGCCACGCGCAAGCGCTGCCGTGTCAGCGGATGCGTCATGACGAGCTCGGCGGAGTGGAGCATCGGCCGCGCCGCGTCGCGCGCGCCGTAAAGCCAATCGCCGAGGAGCGGATGCCCGATCGCTGCCAGGTGGACGCGGATCTGATGCGTGCGCCCGGTGCGCAGCTCGAGGCAGACGAGCGAGCCGCGCGGCGTGGCCCGCCGCGGCGCGACGACAGTGACGGCGCGCTTGCCGTCGTCGCGTACGGCGAACTTGATCGCGCCAATGCGCGCGATCGGCGCATCGATGATCTGCCCCTCGGCCAGCTTGCCGCGCACGAGCGCGAGGTAGCGCTTGCGGATGTCCTTCGTCTCGAAGGCGCGCGTGAGCTTGGCGTTGATGCCGGCGAGCTTGGAGAAGAACATCACCCCGCTCGTGCCGCGGTCGAGACGCTGCATGAGGAACGCGCCGGGAGCATGTTTTTGGATGTCGTCGAGGAGACACGGTTCGGGCTTGAGAGGCGTTTGCACCGCAATGCCCGGGGGCTTGTTGATGAAGAGGAGGGCGTCGTCTTCGTAGAGGATGGAGAGCATTCGGGTCGAATCGCGAATCGCGAATCGCGAATCGCGTTTTTCACTCCAACAAATGCGTCTCCCATGGCCCCTCTCCCGTCACCTGCACCACCGTCTCCACCGGCACGATCACGAAATGGTGCGCGTCGGGCTGGTTGACGTAGAAGTCGCCGGCGTGGAACGTCGTCGTGGCGCCGCTGTCGACGACCTCGCCGAAGCCGACCATCACCCGGCCCGAGATCACCGTCACGCGCTCCGGCCGCGGGTGCCAATGCGGCTGCACGACCGCGCCCTGCGGGAACTTGATGCGCAGCGTGAAGATGCCGCTCTTCGTCGGATCGCCTTCGAGCACCGCGATCTTCGCCCCCTTCGGCATGGTCGCGGGGGCGGATTTCCAGACGATCGATTTGGCGTGGATCTGGATGGCGAACAGCAGCGCACTAACGATCAACATCGCCGGCACGGTACAACAAAAACTCCTCCCGCGTCCGGGCGAACTCGCGCAGCGGCTCCTCCCACTCGCGCACCCACTCGTCGACGTTGCCGCCGTCCTCGACGATGTGGCGATAGCGGTCGCTGCCGGCCAGGAGATCGATGGCCAGGCGGTCGGAGACGAACTCGTACGTCTCGCGGCGCCAGTCGAAATGCTCCGGGTCCATGTCGCGGGCGATCTTCACGCACCACAATCCCGTGCGGTATGGCTCGAAGACGGCGCGGTTCGTCACGTGCAGCTCCGCGCCTCCGCAGACTCTGCCGGCGTGCTTCTGGAACGTCGGCAGGAAGTAGTGCGGGCGGAAGCGCACGCCGGGGAGGCCGAGGCCGTTGAGGCGCTCGGCGAGCTGGAAGGGATCGAGCCACGGCGCGCCGAAGAGCTCGAACGGATGCGTCGTGCCGCGCCCTTCGCTGAGGTTCGTCCCCTCCACGAGGCACATGCCGGGATAGACCGTGGCGGTGTAGACCGTGGGCATGTTCGGCGAGGGGATGACCCACGGCAGCTCCGTGTCGCCCCACCACATCGAGCGCCGCCATCCCTTCATCGGCACGACGAGGAGATCGCAATTGAGGGCGAAGACTTTGTTGAAGTAGCGCGCCAGCTCGCCCGCGGTCATGGCGTGGCGCGTCGGCAGCGGGAACATGCCGACGAAGCTGGAGTACTTTTCCTCGCGGATGTTGCCTTCGAGGTGGACGCCGTCGATCGGGTTCGGGCGGTCGAGGACAATGACCGGCACGCCGAGGGGCGCGGCCTCGCGCATGCAGAGCGCCATCGTGTAGATGAAGGTGTAGTAGCGCGAGCCGATGTCCTGCAGGTCGATGACGAGGGCGTCGAGCTGGCGCAGGACCTCGCGGCGCGGCGCGAGGTCTTTCTCGCTGCCGCCGTAGAGCGAGTAAACGGGGAGGCCGGTGAGCGGGTCGGTGGAGTGCTCGACGTGGGCCATGTCCTGCGCCTCGCCCCAGATCCCGTGCTCAGGGCCGAAAAGCGTGGTGAGCTTCCAGCCGCGGCCGTGAAACAGCAGCGGCACGCCGTGGCGGAGGTCGCTGGTGACGGCGCTCTGGTTCGTGACCAGGCCGATGCGCTTGCCGGCGATCGGCCGCGGATCGTCGAGGAGCATCTCCAGGCCGGTTCGGACGCTCACGAGCGGTGCTCCACGCGCGCGCCGCTCAGCAGCTCGAGGGCATGCGGGACGAGATGGAGGATCGCGGAGAGGTTGTCGACGGCGCCGTTCACGCTTCCTGGTAAGTTCACGACCAATGCCGTCCCGCGCACGGCCGCCTGCGCGCGCGAAAGCGGAGCCATGGGCGTTTTCTCGAGGGAGCGCATGCGCATCAGCTCGCCGAGGCCGGGGATGACGCGCTCGGTCACCCGGCCCGTCGCCTCGGGGGTGACGTCGCGCGGGGCGATGCCAGTGCCGCCGGTGGTGACGACGAGGCGCGCGCCATCGGCGGTGGCATTCTCGATGGCGGCGGCGATGTCGTCGATGTCGTCGGGGACGATGACGACGGCGCCGACGTCGTAGCCGTTCTGCTCGAGCAGCGCCCGCACGGCCGGACCGGAGCGGTCCTCGCGCTCGCCGCGGGAGGCGGCGTCGGAACAGGTGATGACGCGGGCTTTGATCACGGCGGCGCGATTTTACGCGCGGCCGCGGCGGTAGACGTCTTTCCGGTGGCCGACGTGGACGATTGCGACGACGCGGATCGCGTCTTCGATCGAATAGAGGATGCGGTAGTCGCCCTGCCGGACGCGGTAGTGCTCGTCTGGGCCCTTCAGTTTCTTTGAACCTGCGGGGCGAGGGTTTTGGGCAAGCTTGGCAATCCGCCGGTCGATGCGCTCGCGATCATTGCGACTTGCGATCGCTGCGATGTCCTTTTCCGCTCTCTCCGTGATGATGACGCTATAGCTTGCCACGTCGTTTCATCTCGCGAGCGAACTCCTCATAGGGCCGCGTCCGATCGTTCTTTCGTTCCTCGAAGATCGCCAAATCAGCGGCATCTTCATCGAGCGAGTCTCGGACGGCGCGGTTCACGAACTCGGAGATCGAAACGTTGCTCTCTGCCGCCATCGTCCTCAGAGCGCGATGGATCTCTGGTTCGAAGTAGATTGTGGCGCGTTTCATCTCAGGCATGATGAACATTTTAACGCTCATGACGTCATAGCGTCTTCCACATGCGCCGCTCCGATTTCGCCTACCACCTCCCGCCCGAGCTCATCGCCCAAGAGCCGCGCCAGCGCGGCCGCTCGCGGATGATGGTCGTGCGCGGCGACGCCATCGAGCACGACTCCTTCGCCAACTTCCCGAACCGCCTGGCGCCCGGCGACGTCCTCGTCCTCAACGACACGCGCGTCATCCCGGCGCGGCTCTTCGGGCGGCGGGAGGGGATGACGCGCGCGGTCGAGGTGCTGCTGACGCGCGAGCGGGAGGGTGAGTGGTGGGAGGCGTGGGCCAAGCCGGCGAAGCGATTGAAGGTGGGGAACGAGATCGTATTTTCCGACACGCTGAAAGCGCGCGTCGAGGAGCGCAACGAAGGGACCGTGATCCTGCGCTTCGACGGCGACTTGAAAGAGATCGACCGCATCGGCGTCATGCCCCTGCCGCCGTACATCGCCCGTCCCGAGCCGCGCGCCAGCGACCGCGAGTCCTACCAGACCGTCTACGCCAATGCGCGCGGCGCGATCGCGGCGCCGACGGCGGGGCTGCACTTCACGCGGGCGATGCTCGACGAGATCGCCAAGACGCATCGGATCGTGACGATCACGCTGCACGTGGGGATCGGGACGTTCGAGCCCGTCAAAGTCGACGACCTCGCGCAGCACGTCATGCACACGGAGCGCTACGAGATCAGCGACGACGCGGCGAGAGCGCTCAACGAAGCGACGTCGATCGTCGCCGTTGGCACGACCACCGTCCGCACCCTCGAGAGCGCCATCCGCGCCGGTAACGGCCGCTTCGTCTCCGGCCGCGCCGAGACCTCCATCTTCATCACTCCCGGCTTCGAGTTTCGCGCCGTTGACAAGATGTTGACCAACTTCCACCTGCCGGAGTCGACGCTGTTGATGCTAGTCTCCGCCTTCGCCGGAATGGAGACGATCCGCCGCGCCTACGCCGAGGCCATCGCCCACCGCTACCTCTTTTTCAGCTACGGCGACTGCATGTTTCTCGAGGAAAGGATCCGATGAAACGAGCACTCTTGGCCCTTCTCGCTCTCACCGTCATCGCTGCCGGCGCGCCGGCGCAGACGCCGCCGCAGCCTGTCCCCACCGAGGGAAAGAAAGCGGAGCCGAAGAAACCGGAAAAGGCCGAGCAGGAGCCGCGGCCGGCCTCGCAGGAGCAGCAGAAGCAGGAGTCGCAGAAGAAGGACGCGCCCGCGCCGCAGCCGGCGGCGGCGTCGCCGAATCCGATCACCGCGGAAGGCCCGGCCGAGAAAAAAGAAGACAAGAAGTGGGACGTCAACAACCCGCCCGGGCCGCACCACGACGTGGCCATCGACGTGACCGAGGGGACGTGGATGTCGCTCGACGTCAGCCCCGACGGCAAAGAGATCGCTTTCGATCTCCTCGGCGACATCTACACGATCCCCATCGGCGGCGGCGAAGCGAAGTCGCTGACCTCCGGCGTCGCCTGGGACATGCAGCCGCGCTACTCGCCGAACGGCAAGTGGATCGCCTTCACCAGCGACCGCGCCGGCGGCGACAACATCTGGATCATGAACCGCGACGGCTCGAAGCCGGAGCAGGTGACGAAGGAGACGTTCCGCCTGCTCAACTCGCCGAGCTGGACGCCCGACTCCGAGTACATCGTGGCCCGCAAGCACTTCACCGCGGAGCGCAGCCTCGGCGCGGGCGAGATGTGGCTCTACCACCGCAGCGGCGGCGACGGCCTGCAGCTGACGAAGAAGCGCAACGACCAGAAGGACTCCGGCGAGCCGGTCTTCTCCCCCGACGGCCGCTACCTCTATTACAGCGACGACACGACGCCGGGCGCGATCTTCCAATACAACAAGGATCCGAACGGACAGATCTACGTCATCCAGCGCCTCGACCGGCAGCTCGGCGAGACCGAGGCGTTCGTCACCGGGCCGGGCGGCTCCGTGCGCCCGACGCCGTCGCCCGACGGCAAGTCGCTCGCCTTCGTCCGGCGCGTGCGCTTCAAGTCGACCATCTTCATCCTCGACCTCGAGTCGGGACGCGAAGTGCCGATCTACGACGGCCTCGATCGCGACATGCAGGAGACCTGGGCCATCCACGGCGTCTATCCGTCGATGGCCTGGACGCCCGACAACAAGTCGATCGTCTTCTGGGCCGGCGGCCACATTCATCGCATCGACGTCGCCTCGAAGCAGGTCACCGACATCCCCTTTCACGTCAAGTCGACGCGGCGCGTCGAGGAGGCCTTGCGCGTCCCGATCGACGTCGCGCCGAAAGAGTTCCCGGTGAAGATGCTCCGCTGGATCACGGTGTCGCCGAACGGCAAGCAAGTCGTCTACTCGGCGATGGGGCATCTCTACGTGCGCAACCTGCCGAACGGTACGCCGCATCGCCTCACGTCGCAGACGACCGACTTCGAGTTCTATCCGTCGTGGTCGCGCGACGGGAAGTCGATCGTCTACGTCACCTGGAATGACGAAACGATGGGCGCGGTGCGCATCGCTCCCGCGTCTGGAGGCGACGGGCGCGCCGTCACCGACAAGCCGTGCCACTGCATCGAGCCGGCGATGTCGCCCGACGGCACGAAGGTCGTCTACCGCACGACGAGCGACGGCTTCCTCATGCCCGCGCTCTGGTCGCGGGAGCCGGGGATCTACGTCGTGCCGGCGGCGGGCGGCACCTCGAAGCTGGTGACGAAGAAAGGGGCCTTCCCGGAGTTCGGCGCGTCGAGCGACCGCATCTACTTCATGACGTTCGAGGCCGAGGACAAGCGCGCCCTGCGCACGATCAACGTCGACCGCACCGACGAGAAGCAGCTCTACCTCTCGGCGTTCGCCACGCGCTTCGAAGTCTCGCCCGACGAGAAGTGGCTGGCCTGGCAGGAGAAGTTCAACGTCTACGTGACGCCGTTCGTGCGCACGGGCCAGAGCGTCGACATCGGCCCCGACTCGAAGTCGATCCCGGTGGCGAAGGCGACGAAGGAAGGCGGCAACTACCTGCACTGGTCGGGCGACTCCTCGCGGCTCTACTGGTCCCTCGGCCCGGAGCTCTTCGAGCGCGATTTGAAGAACGCCTTCGCCTTCATCGCCGGTGCGCCGGAGAAACTGCCGCCCGCGCCCGAGCACGGCGTCAACGTCGGCTTCAACGGGACGTACGACGTGCCGGGCGGCGCGGTCGCGTTCACGCACGCGCGCATCATCACCATGAAGGGCGACGAGGTCATCGACGACGGCGCCGTCGTCGTCGAGGGCAACCGCATCGTCTCGGTCGGGAAGAACCTGGCCATCCCCGCCGGCGCGAAGGTGATCGACGCAACCGGCAAGACGATCATGCCCGGCTTCGTCGACGTGCACTGGCACGGCTCGATGGGCTCGGACGATCTGATCCCGCAGCAGAGCTGGGTCGACTACGCCACGCTGGCTTTCGGCGTGACGACGCTGCACGACCCGTCGAACGACACCGCCGAGATCTTCACGCACAGCGAGATGGCCAAGGCCGGCCTGGTCGTCGCGCCGCGTATCTTCTCGACGGGGACGATCCTCTACGGCGCGAAGGCGCCGTTCAAGGCCGACATCAACTCGCTCGACGACGCGCTCTTCCATCTGAAGCGGATGAAGGCCGCCGGAGCGATCAGCGTGAAGAGCTACAACCAGCCGCGGCGCGATCAGCGCCAGCAGGTGATCGAGGCGGCGCGGCAGACGGGGATGATGGTCGTGCCCGAGGGCGGGTCGCTGTACATGCACAACATGACGATGGTGGTCGATGGGCACACCGGCGTGGAGCACTCGATCCCGGTGGGCAAGGCGTACGACGACACGATGC
>JBKOUP010000523.1:0-2036 GCA_046723495.1 Acidobacteriota bacterium | reverse complement strand
GTAGTCGAACTTCTGAAGAAGCCCGAGCTTGGCCAGGTGCTGAATCACGCCGAGGGCGAAGGTGGCGCTGCGGATGCCGCCGCCGGAGATGCAGAGGGCGGTGCGGTTCTCCTTGTGGATGGCGCCGAAGAGCGCGTTCAGCTTCTCGGTCTCGGATCCGTCAGTTTTCGGCGGCATTTTCCCGTGAAGGCGGACGTACTCGTCGGCCAGCACGTCGTACAGCGTCAGCGGCGGCTCAGGCATGGGCGTGGACCTCCGCCCAGACGACGTGCCGGTGCCGCGTTTTGTGAGCTGTGTCGTCAGTCACCCGAAAAACCAGACCAATTGCTTATGCTGATGAAGGTTTTTCCGCCGCATTCAGCCGCGCGAAGCGTCGGCTGGAGTCCGGCGAGCGACCGCGGCGCGAAGCGGCCGCTGTCGCGAATGGTGGCGGTGGCTGGAGTCGAACCAGCGACCTAGCGCTTATGAGACGCCCGCTCTAACCATCTGAGCTACACCGCCAAGCGGAAAGCCGCGGAATTATACTCAACGCTCAACGGTCACGAATATTTCGGCATGTCCTCGGTCGAACAGCACTGCATCACCTGTGGCATCGGCGAAGAATCGGCGCGCTTCGAGCGTTGTATTTCCTGCGGCCGCATCTACTGTCCCGATTGCGCCCATCGCATCAGCGGCCGGCGGTACTGCTCCGCGCAATGCGCGCGAAATTTTTTCTACGGAGAAGAATCTGATGACGACGAAAACGATGCCGGCCCCGACTGACCTTCGCCCCTCGCGCGGCACCGCTGCCGGCCTGACCCGTCGCCCGCGGAGGCTGCGCCGCAGCGAATCGATCCGCTCCCTCGTGCGCGAGACCGTCGTGGCGGCCGAGGACCTCATCTACCCGCTCTTCGTCGTGCCCAACAGCCGGCCGCGCGTCGAGATCAAGTCGATGCCCGGCGTCTACCAGAACCGCGTCGCCGACGCCGTCGACGAGTGCAAGCGCGCCGCCGACGCCGGCGTGCGCGCCGTCCTCCTCTTCGGCCTGCCCGAGTACAAAGACGGCATCGGCTCCTCGTCGTGGGACCCGGCCGGTCCCGTGCAGTCCGCGATCGAAGCGATCAAGCGCGCCACGCCGGAGATCGCCATCATGGCCGACGTCTGTCTCTGCGAGTACACCGACCACGGCCACTGCGGAGTCATCGTCGACCACGACGGGGTCAAGGACGTCGACAACGACCAGACCCTGAGCCTCCTGGCCAAGCAGGCCATCTCCTTCGCCGCCGCCGGCGCCGACTTCGTCGCTCCCTCGGACATGATGGACGGCCGCGTCGGCGCCATCCGCCGCGCCCTCGACGAGCGCGGCATGTCCGACGTCGGCATCATGGCCTACTCGGCGAAGTACGCCTCCGGCTTCTACGGACCGTTCCGCGAGGCCGCCGAGTCGGCGCCGCAGTTCGGCGACCGGCGCACGTACCAGATGGACCCGGCCAACGTGCGCGAGGCCTTGCGCGAGATCGAGCTCGACGTCGACGAGGGCGCCGACATGATCATGGTCAAGCCCGCGCTCTCCTACCTCGACGTCATCCGCGCCGCACGGGAGCACTTCGACCTCCCCGTCGCCGCGTACAACGTCAGCGGCGAGTACGCGATGGTGAAGGCCGCGGCGGAGCGGGGGTGGATCGATGGGCCGCGCGTGACGGCGGAGATCCTGACGTCGATCAAGCGCGCCGGCGCGGATCTGATCATCACGTATCACGCGCTCGAATACCTGAAATGATCGCCGCCGCGCTGCTGGCCATCGCCGCGCTGATGCCCGGCGACCACCGCGTCACCCTCGGCCAGCGCGCCTACATCGTCCACGTTCCGCCCGGCGCGGGTGCGAAGCCGCTCCCCGTCGTCATCAATCTGCACGGGGGCGGCGGCAACGCCGAGAACCAGCAGCGCTACTCGGGCATGGATCGCGTGGCCGATCGCGAGCACTTCCTCGTCGTCTATCCCGACGGCACCGGACGGCTCAAGCGGATGCTGACGTGGAACGCCGGCACGTGCTGCGG
>JBKOUP010000140.1:0-8844 GCA_046723495.1 Acidobacteriota bacterium | reverse complement strand
CTCCAACACCACACTCGGCCGCATGGTCTACGGGATGCTGTCGCTCGGGTGGCGCGGCTCGGCCAAGCATTGGTATCGCTACGAGACCGCGTACCTGCTGCTGGCCGGACTCTCCACGCCGCTGGTGCTCTCGGTGCACACCATCGTCTCGTTCGACTTCGCGGTGGCGCAGCTCCCCGGGTGGCACGCCACCTTTTTCCCGCCCTACTTCGTCGCCGGCGCGGTCTACGCCGGCTTCGCCATGGTGCTCACGCTGGCCATCCCCGCGCGGAAGATCTTCAAGCTCGAAGACTTCATCACCATGAAGCACCTCGAGAACATGGGGAAGGTCATGCTGGCCACCGGCATGATCGTCTTCTACTCGTACCTGATGGAGGCGTTCTTCGCCTTCTACAGCGGCAACGACTTCGAGCGCTACATGTGGACGAACCGCGTCTTCGGACCCTACTGGAAGATGTACGCGATGCTCATCATCTGCAACGGACTCGCGCCGCAGATGATGTGGATCAAGCGGTTCCGAACCAGCGCGGTGATGCTCTTCGTCACCGCCATGTTCGTCAACGTCGGCATGTGGCTGGAGCGCTTCGTCATCATCCCCACCTCCCTGCACCGCGACTTCCTGCCGTCGTCGTGGGGCATGTACCACAGCACCAAGTGGGACTGGTCGATGTACGTCGGATCGATCGGCCTGTTCCTCTTCCTGCTCTGCCTGTTCATCCGCTATCTGCCGATGATCTCCATCTTCGAGATGCGGACCATGCTCCCGGGCGCGGAGCCGCACGCGGAGGGCCACGAGGCATAAGCCATGGCGGTCGGCAAAGTCATCACCGGGACGTACGGCGTGATCGCGGAGTTCACCGGGCCGCAGGAGCTGCTCGACGCCGCCAACGCCGCGCGCGAGGCCGGCTACACACAGGTCGATGCCTTCTCCCCCTATCCGATCCACGGCCTGCACGAGGCCGTGGGGATGCACATGACGCGCTTGCCGCTGATCGTGCTCATCGGCGGGATCATCGGCGGCCTGGGCGGCTTTTTCATGTGCTGGTACGCGAACGTGATCAGCTATCCGCTCAACATCGCCGGCAAGCCCTACAACTCCTGGCCGGCCTGGATCCCGATCACGTTCGAGTGCACGATCCTCATCGCCGCCTTCTTCGCCGTCTTCGGCATGCTGGCCTTGAACGGACTGCCGATGCCATATCACCCCGTCTTCAACGTGCGCCGCTTCGACCAGGCCTCGCGCGACAAGTTCTTCCTCGTCATCCAGGCCCGCGATCCGAAGTTCGAGATCGACGGGGTGTGGAGATTCTTGGAATCGTTGGGACCTCGTGAGGTGACCGATGTCCCTTGGTAAAACCAGAAACCAGAAACCAGAAACCAGAAGGGCACGGGCGCGAATGCGTTCTGGTTTCTGGTTTCTGGTTTCTGGTTTACTCCTCGTCGTCGCCTGCCGCCAAAAGATGTCCAACCAACCGAGGTACGACCCCCTCGAGCCGTCCGACTTCTTCGCCGACCACATGTCCGCCCGCCCGCGCATCGCCGGCACCGTCGCTCGCGGCGAGGCGGCCATGACCGGGCCGTTCGTCACCGGCAAGATCAACGGCGCCGACGTCGACGGCTATCCGTTCGCGATCACGCCCGCGGTCATGAATCGCGGGCAGGAGCGCTTCAACATCTACTGCGCGCCGTGCCACGGGCGGCTCGGCGACGGCAACGGCATGATCCCCGCGCGCGGCTACCGGCGGCCGCCGTCGTACCACACCGACGCCCTGCGCAACGCCAAGAGCGGGCACTTCTTCGACGTCATGACCAACGGCTTCGGCTCGATGCCTTCGTACGCTCCGCAGGTCTCCGTGCAGGACCGCTGGGCGATCGTCGCCTACATCCGCGCCCTGCAGCTCGCGCACAACGCCACGATCAACGAGCTCACCGCCGAGGAGCGGGAGAAACTGCGATGAACGGCGCGGAATCGACAGGAATCGTGCGCTGGCAGATGCCCGCCCTCGTCGTGGGGATCATCGGCATCGCCTTCGGCGCGATCGGTGCGTTCATCAATGCGGAAGAATTTTTCCGCGCCTACCTCACCAGCTGGCTCTTCTGGTTCTCGATTGCGGGCGGATCCGTCGGCGTCATGTGCCTGCAGTACATCACCGGCGGCGAGTGGGGACTGATGATCCGCCGTCCCCTCGGCGCGGCCTCGCGCTCCGTGTGGGTCCTGGCCGTGCTGATGCTCCCCCTCGTCTTCGGCCTGAAGCACGTCTTCAACTGGGCCAATCCGGCCTGGCCGAAGTTCCACGAGATCCAGCAAGCGAAAGGTTTCTACCTGAATCCCGCCGCCTTCTGGATCCGCAACGCCGTCTACTTCGCGTTCCTCCTGATCTGGGCCTGGCGCATCCGCGTCCTCTCCCTGCAGTTCTACAAGGACCGCTCGCCGTTCACGGAGCTCTCCCGCCGCAAGTGGGCGGCTTCGGGGCTCGTGCTCATCGTCCTGGTCATGACCTTCTTCTCCATCGACTGGCTGATGTCGATCGAGCCGGCCTGGAGCTCGACCATGTTCGGCATCACCTTCCTCGTCGGCTGCGGCCTCTCCGCCTTCGCCTTCGTGACGTTTTTCCTGTCGAGGCTCGCGCGCACGCCGGCGATGGAGGGCGTCCTCCAGCCGATGCACCTCCGCGACCTCGGCAATCTCATGCTGGCCTTCGTGATGTTCTACGCCTACACGTCGTTCTCCGAGTTCCTGCTGATCTGGTACGCGAACCTGCGCGAGGAGATCCCGCACTACATGGCCCGCGAGGAGGGGACGTGGGGCTTCATCGCCCTCCTCGTCGTGGTCTTCCACTTCTTCCTGCCGTTCTTCCTGCTGCTCATGCGCTCGATCAAGGACCGGCCGGAGACGATCGGCTGGGTCACGGTGATCATCCTGGTGGTGCGCTACATCGCCATCTACTGGCTGGCGGCGCCGGGGTGGTGGCCGGAGTCGTTCCACTATCACTGGACCGCGCCGGCCACGCTGCTCGGCATCGGCGGGCTGTGGCTCTTCGAGTTCATCCGCCAGCTGAAGGGACAGACCATCATTCCGATTCACGAGACGTGGGTCGAAGAAGCGATTCGCGAGGGGGCGCTGAAGGTCAATGCCTGAGCACGAGGTCCTCAATCCCGAGACCCATCACGAGACGACGGACGTCGACGTGCGCGGGATCCTCTGGTTCGTGGTGATCTTCATCGCCTTCGCCATCATCACGCACCTGCTGCTCTACTTCCTCTTCCACTTCTTCGCCCGCGAGTTCCGCGCCGATATCCAGCCGGCGCGCACGGCCATCAAATCGCCGGCGGCGATGCCGCAGACGCCGCGCCTGCAGCCGTTCCCGCAGAAGACGATGCCGCCGTACGCGAACACGCCCGCGACGGACATGACGGAGATGCACGAGTCGGAGGAGCAGGCCCTGCACACGCCGGGATGGATCGACAAGCAGCACGGCGTCGTACGGATCCCGATCGAACGGGCCAAGCAGATCGTGGTGCAGCGGGGAGGGAAGCTGTGAAGTACGCCGCCCTCCTCCTCTTCGCCACCTCCCTCTTCGCCGAGACGAGCGCCACCCCGCCCGCCCTCCCCGGCAAGGTCGGCATCGAGCAGCACCTCGACGCCCAGCTCCCGCTCGACACCATGTTCCGCGACGAGAGCGGCCGCGTCGTCCGCCTCCGCGACTACGCCGACGGCTCGCGCCCGATCCTCTTCGCCTTCATGTACTACCGCTGCCCGATGCTCTGCAGCATGGTCATGGAAGGCATCGTCTCCACGCTCACCTCGCTCACCTTCGACGCCGGGAAGGAATTCGACGTCGTCACCATCTCCATCGATCCGCGCGACACCCCGCGCGACGCCGCCGCGAAGAAGGACAAGTACGTGAAACGCTACGGCCGCCTGAACACGGCCAACGGATGGCATTTCCTCACCGGCCCGGAGTCGGCCATCAAGAAAGTCGCCGACGCCGCCGGCTTCCACTACGCCTACGATCCGCAGAGCGACCAGTTCGCGCACGGCGCCACGCTCATGGTCCTGACCCCGAACGGCCGCCTGTCGCGCTACCTCTACGGCTTCGAGTACAAGCCGCGCGACGTCCGCCTGGCGCTGGTCGAGGCCTCGGCGCACAAGATCGGCAGCGCCACCGACGCCGTGCTCCTCCTCTGCTACCACTACGATCCGGTCACCGGGAAATACAGCCGCAGCGCCATGGCCTTCGTCCGCGCCGGCGGCGCCGCCACGGTCGCCGCCATCGCCGGCTTCATCTTCGTCATGGTCCGCCGGGAGCGTGCCGCGCGATGATGCTCTCCGATTTTCCGCTGTGGCCCGAGCAGGCCTCCAGCGTCGCCGGCAACGTCGACGCGCTCTTCATCTTCATGTGCATCGTCTGCGGCGGCGTCTCGCTGATGACCTTCATCATCATCTTCACGCTGGCCATCAAGTACCGCCGCCGTCCCGACAACGAGCTCGCCGAGGAGAAGGAGCCGCCGGGGTGGCTGGAGGCGGGATGGATCATCACGCCCTTCATCATCTTCATGGTCATGTTCGTCTGGGGCGCCTGGCTCTACTTCCGCCTGGCCCGCGTTCCGGACGACGCCCTCGACATCTACGCCACCGGCAAGCAGTGGATGTGGAAGTTCCAGCATCCCACCGGGCAGCGCGAGATCAACACGCTGCACGTGCCGGTGAATCGGCCGATCAAGATCACCATGGCCTCCGAGGACGTCATCCACTCGCTCTTCTTCCCGGCCTTCCGGACGAAGATGGACGTCCTGCCCAGCCGCTATCGATCGATGTGGTTCCGCGCCACGAAGGTCGGGCGCTACCACATCTTCTGCGCCGAGTACTGCGGCACGCTGCACTCCGGGATGATCGGTTGGGTTGACGTCATGGAGCCGACCGACTACCAGAAATGGCTCGCCGGCGGCCCCGAGGGATCGCTGGCCTCGCAGGGGGAGATCCTCTTCCAGAAATACGCGTGCATCACCTGCCACACCGGTGATGCCACGGGGCGCGGCCCCGTGCTGCAAGGGCTGTACGGCAGGCAGGTCGAGCTGGCCGACAACCGCGTCGCCGTCGCCGACGACAACTACATCCGCGAGTCGATCCTCAATCCGACCGCGAAGGTGGTGAAGGGCTTCCAGCCGATCATGCCGACATTCCAGGGACAGGTGAACGAGGACGATTTGATCAAACTGCTGGCGTACGTGAAGTCGCTCCAGGCCAAGGGTGCGAAGCCATGACCACCGCAACGCTGCACGACGTCCGCTTCATCGAGCCGGAGAAGACCCGGAACTACATCAACCACGACTACGGCGTCCTCTCCTGGCTGCTCACGCGCGACCACAAGCGCATCGCCATCCTCTATCTCTTCAGCGTGACGATCATGTTCATGCTGGGCGGCTTCTTCGCCACGATGATGCGAATCGAGCTCCTCACCCCCGAGGGGGACGTCCTCACCAGCGACACCTACAACAAATTCTTCACCCTGCACGGCGTGGTCATGGTCTTCTTCTTCCTGATCCCGGTCATCCCGGCCGTGCTCGGGAACTTCATCCTGCCGATCATGCTCGGGGCCAAGGACCTGGCCTTCCCGCGCATCAACCTCCTGAGCTGGTACGTCTACATGGCCGCGGCCGTGATCGGGCTGTACGTGATCATCACCGGCGGCGTCGACACCGGCTGGACGTTCTACACGCCGTTCTCCACGCAGTACTCGAACACGCACGTCTTCGGCACGACCTTCGCCGGCTTCCTGGCCGGTTTCTCCTCGATCCTGACCGGGCTCAATTTCATGGTCACGATCCACCGCATGCGCGCGCCGGGGCTGACCTGGTACCGCCTGCCGCTGTTCGTCTGGGCCATGTACGCGACGAGCATCGTCCAGCTGCTGGCCACGCCGGTGCTGGCCATCACGCTGGTGATGATCATGTTCGAGCGCGCCTTCGGCGTCGGCATCTTCGACCCGGCCCTCGGCGGCGACCCGGTGCTCTACCAGCACATGTTCTGGTTCTACTCGCATCCGGCCGTCTACATCATGATTCTGCCGGCCATGGGCGTGGCCTCCGAGGTCGTGGCGGCGTTCACGCGCAAGAAGATCTTCGGCTACAAGTTCGTGGCCTTCTCCTCGCTGGCCATCGCTTTCCTCGGATTCCTCGTCTGGGCCCACCACCTCTTCGTGGCCGGCATCTCCGTCTACTCCGCGCTGATCTTCGCCTTCCTCAGCTACTTCGTGGCCGTGCCGTCGGCGATCAAGGTCTTCAACTGGACGGCCACGCTCTACAAGGCCTCGGTGTCGTGGCAGACGCCGATGCTCTACATCATGGGCTTCATCGGCCTCTTCACCATCGGCGGCGTGACGGGACTCTTCCTCGCGGCGCTCGGCCTCGACATCCACGTCACCGACACCTACTTCGTCGTCGCCCACTTCCACTACGTCATGGTCGGCGGCGTGGTCATGGCCTATCTCGCCGGCATCCACTACTGGTGGCCGAAGATCACCGGGCGCATGTACCCGGAGTGGTGGGCGCGCCTGGCCGCGCTGCTGGTCTTCGTCGGCTTCAATCTCACGTTCCTCCCGCAGTTCGTCCTCGGCTACCTCGGCATGCCGCGCCGGTACCACGCCTATGCGCCGGAGTTCCAGGTGCTCAACGTGATGTCGAGCGCCGGCGCGTCGATCCTCGCCGTCGGCTACGCGCTGCCGCTCTGCTATTTGATCTGGTCGCTGAAGGGGAGCCGCAAGGCCGGCCCGAATCCGTGGGGCGCGGCGGGACTGGAGTGGGCCACGTCGTCGCCGCCGCCGAAGGAGAATTTCCACGAGACGCCGGTGGTGACGTGGGAGGCGTACGACTATCCGCAGTTCCTGAAGGCGATGGGGGAGACGCAGAACGTATGAATGCAGAATGCAGAATGCAGAATGCAGAATTGAGAACGCGCGTGCAGAAACATTCTGCATTCTGCATTCTGCATTCTGCATTCATGCGCGGGAGCAAACGATGACCGCCGCGACAGCCGAGCCCGCGCACGAGCACCACCCCTTCCTCCAGCACCACTTCGAGGACCTCGGCCAGCAGCACGAGGCCTCCACGCTCGGGATGTGGTTCTTCCTGACGACGGAGATCCTCTTCTTCGGCGGCGTGCTCTGCGCGTATTGGGTCTACCGCATCATCTACCCCGAGGCCTGGGCGGTCGGCGCGGCGCAGCAGAACACGCTGTTCGGCGGCATCAACACGCTCGTGCTGATCGTCAGCTCCCTGACGATGGCGTTGGCCGTGCGCAACGCCCAGCTCGGGCGCCGCGGCGGGCAGGTGCTGATGCTGATCCTCACCGGCATCTTCGGCTGCACGTTCCTGGCGATCAAGATGATCGAGTACCACGCCCACTACGAGGAGGGCCTCCTCCCCGGCGCCGCCTGGCACTGGAACGAGGTGCCGGCGCTCGCGCCGAAGGTGCAGCTGTTCATGAGCTTCTACTGGAGCATGACCGGGCTGCACGCTCTGCACATGATCATCGGCGTCGGGCTGCTGCTGTGGATCCTCTGGCGCGCCTGGCGCGGCCAGTTCGGCCCCGAGTACTACGCCCCGGTCGAGGTGATGGGCCTCTACTGGCACTTCGTCGATATCGTCTGGATCTTCCTCTTCCCGTTCCTCTACCTGATCCACGGAGCGCACCATGGCTGAGCAAGAGCACACGCCGCACGTTCACGTGACGCCGCTGTCGACGTATCTGCTTGTGTTCTTCGCCCTGGCCGGCGGCACGCTGCTGACGTGGTGGGTCTCGACGATCGACCTTGGCTGGGCGAACACGCCGATCGCGCTGCTCATCGCCACGATCAAGGCCGTGCTGGTGATCCTCTTCTTCATGCACGTGATTCACTCGACGCGCCTGACGTGGGTCGTGGTCATCGGCGCGTTCCTCTGGCTGGGCGTGCTCTTCGTGCTGACGTTCGCCGACTACCTGACGCGCGTCTGGACGATCTACTAGAACGTCGTACTCAATCCCACCCGGAACGCCCGCGCCGGCGCCGGATACTCGAACGGCGTGCCGAAGAGGACGTAGCCGAGCTCGTTGTAGCGCGCGTTCGTGGCGTTGAGGACGTCGAGGCGCAACGTGGCCGGTCCGAAGGGGCGCGCCAGGCGGAGGTCGACGCGCGAGACGTCAGGCATCGGATAGAGGCCGTCGTCGTCGAGCCAGCGGCCGTGCATCCAGCGCCACACGACGTTCGCCTCGATGCGTGCCGCCAGCGTCGTGGAGAGGCCGAGCTGGGCGACGTGCTCGGGGATGTTCTTCAGCTGCTGGCCGGGATTCGCTTCGTCCTCGACGCGGGTCCAGGCGTACGTGGCGAACGGGCGCACGCGCGCCGACGTCAGCTCGAACGACGACTCGATGCCGCGGTGGCGGCTCGCACCGATGTTGCGGTACGAGAACGTGCGCAGGTCGAGGTCGATCTCGTCGCGCACGTGCATCGCGTACGCGGCGATCGACCAGTTCATCGACGCCGTGGCGCGGCTCGCCCCGATCTCGACATTCCGCGCGCGCTGCGGCAGGAGCGCGGCGTTGGAGATGTAGATCGGCTTCCCGGTCGGGCCGGGAAACGGACGCGGATCGAAGAGCTGGTCGAGCGTCGGAGCCTTGAACGCGCGCGAGGCCTGCGCGAACCAGACCACGCCCGCGGCGTGGACGTTGATCCCGGCGCGCGGCGAGGTGGCGGAGGTCGAGTCGATGGAGTCGCGGCGGACGCCGGCGACGAGCTGCACGTTCGGCGCGACGCGGAACGCCGCCGTGCCGAACGCCGCCCGCCGGTTGCGGGCCACGTCCTCGGC
>JBKOUP010000110.1:0-2767 GCA_046723495.1 Acidobacteriota bacterium | reverse complement strand
CACCTCGACCGAGGCGAAGCGCGAGCTCGTGCGCGGGCTGGCGCGGTTGGCGCGGGCGAAGCGGACGCGCGTCGTCTGCGTCTTCGACGGCGACGAGCCGGAGCACTTCGGCAAAGAGCTCGGCGGGGTTAGCGTCGTCTTCAGCGGCGCGCGCGCAGCGGACGAGCTCATCGCGGCGCGGGCCGGCGCGGGCACGAAGGTCGTGACCGCCGACCGGGCGCTGGCGGGGCGGGTGGGCGGGCGGAGGGTGGAGGTCGTCGAACCGCGGCGGTTGCTCGCGGAGATCGAGGCCTTGCCGGCGCCGGAAGAGCGGGGTGGCAAGGCGGACGACTGGATCGACTACTTTTCCGATCCGAAAAACCGGAATATTTTTTGATGTCGGCATGCCGACATTCATTCTAAGATGCTGAAATCGCAGTAATTTAGTGTTAGCAATTTCCGTCGGAGGAGGTCTGTTAGACTCTGACGCGTGGAGTGGTCCGGAGGATCGCCGGCGTCCGCTAAGGATACCGGAGGAAAGTCCGAACTCTCACGGGTGGCAGGCTGGCTAACGGCCAGGCGCGGCGACGCGACGGAAAGTGCAACAGAAAGCAAACCGCCGATCGTCCCGAGGCGCGCAAGCGCCGAAGGAAGGAGGCAAGGGTGAAACGGTGCGGTAAGAGCGCACCGCGTCCCGCGTGAGCGGCGACGGCACGGTAAACCCCCTGCGGAGCAAGACCAAATAGGGAAGCCATGGGACCACCCGTTCCCGCCACGAGCTTCCGGGTAGGTTGCTTGATCACCGCGGCAACGCGAGTGACAGAGGAATGATCCTCGCCCCGCAAGGGGAACAGAATTCGGCTTACAGGGCCACTCCACGCAATACTTCAGGGGACAGGGAACGGGGGACAGGAGCACCTGTCACCTGTTCGCTGTTCCCTGTCACCTTCAGAACGCCACCGCAGGCGCTCTCACCCCGAGCGGTCCCGGATAAATGTCATACGTGAACGTCGCGTCCCTCGGCACCTTCACCTGGATCCTGGCGTGTGCGAACGAGCCGAGGCGGACCGACACCTTCGCGTACTGCTCGCCGTCGAGCGTCTGCGTCTGGCGCTCCGCGCCGAAGCGGCCGAGGCCGTAGAAGACGCGGACCTGAGCGCCTTCGGGAGCGCGGAAGAAGGCCGTCACGCTCCCGCCCCACAGCGACTCCACCGTTCGCCATTCACCTGATCTCAACCGCAGCGTTCGGAACATCGCCTTTCTCCTCGTTGCAGTAGTGACGCAGAGGGCCGGAACGTTTCACGCTACGATCACTTTCATGCTGACGTTTCCGCGCGCGCTCCCGCCGCACGCCCACATCGCCGTCTGTGCCATCTCCGGCTCGAGCAGGATCGAGCGCGTCCGCACAGGCGCCGAGTGGCTCGAGAGCCGCGGCTATCGCGTTTCCCTCGCCGCGAACATCGACCACACCTTCCGCGACTACCTCGCCGGCCCCGATGACGAGCGCGTCGCGGAGCTCAACCATTACTTGAGGTCTGACGACGTCGATGCCATCTTCTTTTCGCGCGGCGGCTACGGCGCCATGCGCGTTCTCGACCGCATCGACTACGAGGCCATCCGCCGCAATCCGCGGCCCATCGTCGGCTTCAGCGATATCACCGCGCTGCACAACGCCGTCGCCTTGCGCGCCGGCGTCGCTTCCTTTCACGGGCCGATGCTCAACCTCGACTTTGCCGACGGCCTGAGCGACGACGTCGCGGAGTGGTGCTTCGCCATGCTGCGCGGCGAGGCCCCGCTCACGCGCCGTTTCGGGCGCGAACAGGTGCTCAGCGAAGGGACGGCCGAGGGCCTCTTGTTCGGCGGATGCTTGTCGCTGACGACGTCGCTCACCGCCACGCCGTATGACTTCTGGATCGACGACGGAATCTGGTTTTGGGAAGACGTCGGCGAGGAGCCGTACCGGCTTGACCGTATGTTGACCCACCTGGACCTGTCTGGTAGATTGCAGCGCATCCGCGGAGTCGTCATCGGCAAGCTGAAAGGCTGCGGGAGCGAGCCCGAAGTGGCCACGCTTCTCCGCGAGAAGTTGGGGTCCAGAGGAATTCCGGTCGTGCGTGATCTGCCGTTCGGGCACTTCGGCGACAACCTGCTGATGCCGATCGGCGCTCCCGTCCGCGTCAATACGAGCGACGGTACATTCACCGTCACCGCGCCGGCAGTGCAGCGATGAAAGCGGTCTTCAAGACAACCGGCGGGAAAGAGGTCGTGGTCAAGGACGCAACGGCGTCGTACGCCCCCGGAGACGTGATCTTCCGCGAAGGCGACCTCGGCACGGAGATGTTCATCATCCAGGACGGCGTGGTGAACATCATCAAGCACATCAACGGCGAGGCCCACCTGTTGTCGCGCCTGGAGAAGGGCGACTTCTTCGGCGAGATGGCCGTCCTCGAGAACGTGCCGCGCACCGCCGACGCCGTCGCCGTCACCGAGGTGCGCACCGTCGTGATCAACGGCGCGCGCTTCGACGAGATGCTGCGCAAGAACCCCGAGGTGGCCGTGCGCATCATCCGCAAATACTCGAAGCGGCTGCGCGAGGCCAACGCCCTGCTCGAGCGATTGGTCGGGAAGAACATCGACCACGACCACGCCGCGCTCGACGCCACCCAGATCGCCCAGCCCGAGAAAGCCGTGCGCCACCGCCTCATCGACCTCGCCAGCGGTACGGCCTTCTTCTTCTCCAGCGGCGACGAGACCACCATCGGCCGCGCCGACCCCGTCACCGGTATCC
>JBKOUP010000045.1:0-3790 GCA_046723495.1 Acidobacteriota bacterium | reverse complement strand
GGTCTCGACGTTGTTCCACCACATGTACTCGGCGCCGGGCCGCTCGGTCCAGAGATTCTTGCAGGCCAGGCTGCAGGTGTGGCAGCCGATGCACTTGTCGAGATGAAAGACCATCGAGACTTGGGCGCGAACGTCGGGCTTCACCATTGCGGTGCTCCCTCTTTCTTGCGGATGACGACGTAGGTGTCGCGGTTGATCCCGGGCGGCCCCCAGTAATTGAAGGCGTAGGTGAACTGCGCGTAGCCGCCGATCATGAAGAGCGGCTTGAGGCGGGCGCGGGTGAGGCTGTTGTGGCCGCCGGCGCGAACGGCCTTGCCGTTGCCGGAGCGCGCGTTGGTCTTCGGGGTGCCGATGGTCCGCTCCGTGGCGTGGTAGATCACGCAGATGCCGCGCGGGATGCGTGCGCTCACGCAGGCGCGCGTGACGACGACGCCGTGGTCGTTGACGATCTCGACCCACTCGTTGTCGGCGATGCCTTTCGATTTCGCATCGCGGTCGTTGATCCACACCGGCTCCGTGCCGCGCGACAGGGTCAGCATCCGCAGCGTGTCGCCGTAGGTCGAATGGATGTGCCACTTGCCGTGCGGGGTGATGTAGTTCAGCACGAGCGCGTCGTCAGTCTGCGTGTGCCGCAGATCGCCGATGCTCGGCTCGTCCGGCCGCGGCTTGAAGGTCGGGAGATGCTCGCCGAAGGCGCGGTAGACCTCGTGGTCGAGGTAGAGGTGCTGCCGTCCGCTGAGCGTCCGCCAGGGAATGAGCTCCTCGACGTTCTGCGCAAACCCTGCGTACGTCCGTCCCTCGGCGGTGATGCCGGTCCAAAACGGCGTAGTCAGGAGGCGCCGCGGCTGGCGGATCAGATCGTCGAAGCTGGTGCGCACGGCGCGCGTGCCGGCGACGAGGTGGGAGTGATCGCGCCCGCTCTTCTCCGACTCGTTGCGGTAGGCGCGCCAGGCCAGCTCGCCGTTCGTCTCCGCGGCGAAGCGGAGGATGACGTCGCAGACGGTGCGGTCCTCGCGCAGCGACGGATATCGACCGCCATTCCACGATTCCGCCGGCTCGCTCTTCAGCCAGTCGTCGTAGAAATCGTCGACGGCGTACTTCGTGCCGTGCACGCCGAGGCCGTCGCGGAACTTCGGGCCGAGGGAGATGAAACGGTTGTAGAGGTTGGCCCAGTCGCGCTTGACGACGGCGACGTTCGGCATGGTGCGGCCCGGAATGGGCTCGCACTCGCCCTTGGCCCAATCGCGCACGGTGGGCTGCGCGACCTCGGCCGGCGTGTCGTGCATCAGCGGCGTGACGACGAGATCGTCGTACGGCTCGGGCGACCATCGCGCGGCGATCTCCTGCGTCTCCCGCGCGAGCTCGCGGAAGATCTGCCAGTCGCTCTTCGACTCCCAGCAGGGCGGCACGGCCTTCTGCAGCGGGTGGATGTAGCTGTGCAGGTCGGTGGTGTTGAGGTCGTCCTTCTCGTACCACGTGGCCGCGGGGAGGACGACGTCGGAGTAGAGCGCCGAGGTGTCCATGCGGAAGTTGATGTCGACGACGAGGTCGAACTTCCCCTGCGGCGCGCCGTCGCGCCAGGTCACGTCGTGGACGGCCCCTTTGCCGTCCTCCGTTGCGATGGCGGCGCTGTCGGTGCCGAGGTAGTGCTTGAGGAAGTATTCGTGGCCCTTCGCCGAGGCCTGCAGGGCGTTGCCGCGCCAGATGTAGAAGATGCGCGGCCACGATTCGGGGTGGTCGGGATCTTCCATCGAGAAGCGCAGCGTCTTCGCGCGCAGCTGATCGGCGACGAACGTGTCCGGCGCCACGCCCGCCTTGCGCGCCTCCGCGAGGACTTCGTGATTGGGGCGGTCGAACTGCGGGAAGCACGGCAGCCAGCCGTTGCGCACGGCCATGGCCTGGCGGTCCGCGGTGTGGCCGGAGGCCATGGGATGCTCGCCGTCGGCGACGGGGCAGACGTCGCGGAAGGCGCGGTCGTAGCGCCATTGATCGGAGTGCATGTAGTGGAACGACGGCGCGTTCTGCAGCCGCGCCGGCCCGGCCCAATCGAGGCCGAAGGCGATCGGCGCCCACGATCCCTGCGGGGCAAGCTTTTCCTGGCCGACGTAGTGATTCCATCCGCCGCCGCTGCGGCCGATACATCCCGTCACCATGAGCGCGGTGATGCAGGCGCGGTAGATCAGATTGTTGTGGTACCAGTGATTGACGCCGGCGCCGATGATGACCATGCAGCGCCCCTTCGTCGTCTCCGCGGTGCGCCCCCACTCGCGCGCGAAGCGGATGACGTCGGCCGCGGCCACGCCGGTGAACTGCTCCTGCCAGGCCGGCGTGAACGGCTGCGTGGCATCGGCGTAATCGGCGCCGACGCCGTACTGGGCGAGGAGGAGATCGAACGACGTGGCGACGAAGCGCGGGCCGTCGACGGTCATGACGCGCCGCGCCGGGACGGTGCGTTGGATCGTGCGCGGTTCGGCGGAGAAATCATCGATATTGATCGTGACGGTTTCTTCGCCGGTGCCGGCGAGCGAGAGGCGCGGCGTGAAGTCGAGCTCGAGATTCCACTCGCCCTTCTTCGACTGCCAGCGATGCCCGACCGTGCCCTTCGGCATGCGCAGCGTCAGCTCCTCGTCGAACATGAGGAGCTTCCAGTCGCTCAGCTCTTCGTCCTTCGTCTCGGCGATGGAGGAGGCGCGCAGCATCGGGCCGGGGCGGTACGTGCCGTCGCCGCCGTCGAGCAGCTCGACGAGCACGGGGCCGTCGCTGTAGCGGCGGAGGTAGTCGTCGAAGTAGTCGACGCGCCGGTCGGCATGGAACTCTTTGAGCAGGACGTGGCCGACGGCCATCCAGAACGCGCCGTCCTGTCCCTGATGCAGCGGCACCCATTCGTCGGCGACTTTCGAGGTCTGGCTGAAGTCGGGGGAGAAGACGACGACCTTCGCTCCCTGATGGCGGGCCTCGACGAGGAAGTGCGCGTCGGGCGTGCGCGTCATCAGTACGTTCGAGCCGACGACGGCGATGAAGCGCGACTTGTACCAGTCGGCGCTCTCGCCGACGTCGGTCTGCTCGCCCCAAATCTCCGGCGAGGCCGGCGGGAGATCGCAGTACCAGTCGTAGAACGACAGGCAGACGCCGCCGAGGAGCTGGAGATAGCGCGCGCCGGCGGCGTAGCTGATCATCGACATGGCCGGGATGGGGGAGAAGCCGACGACGCGATCGGGTCCGTGCTTGCGCGCGGTGTAGAGGTTCGCCGCGGCGAGCATGGGCAGGACTTCGTTCCACGACGCGCGGCGGAAGCCGCCCTTGCCGCGGGCGCGCTGCCAGGCGCTGCGTTTCCCGGGATCGTTGACGAGCGATTCCCACGCCGCGATCGGATCGTCGTGCGTCGCCAGCGCGGCGTTCCAGAGATCGAGCAGCGCGCCGCGGACGTACGGGTACTTCACGCGCAGCGCGCTGTAGACGTACCACGACTGCGACATGCCCCGCTGGCATCCGCGCGGCTCGTAGGAGGGGAGATCGGGATCGATGCGCGGGTAGTCGAGGGCCTGGTACTCCCACGCCACCAGTCCCTGCTTGACGTGAATGTTCCAGCTGCAGCCGCCGGTGCAGTTGACGCCGTGCGTCGATCGGACGACGCGGTCGTGCGCCCAGCGGTTGCGGTAGACGTCTTCCCAGGAGCGGCTTTGGGGACTGAAGAGATCCTGAATCCAGGTCACGTCATTTGCCTTTCTGGACCATGCGCGAGCGGACGCCGGCGCGGCGCGAGCGCAGCATGACCGCCACGCCGGAAAGG
>JBKOUP010000139.1:0-2361 GCA_046723495.1 Acidobacteriota bacterium | reverse complement strand
CGCCCCACATTTCGATAAACATGGAAAAACCCGACTTCACCGCCCACTTCCGCGACGGCGTGGCGCACTTCAACGCCGAAGACTTCTGGCACGCGCACGAGTCGTGGGAGACGCTCTGGCTGGCCGCGCGGTCGGAGGTCAAGCCGTTCCTCCAGGGACTGATCCAGGTCGCCGCCGCCTACCATCATGTCAAGCGCGGCACGCTCCGCGGCGCTCCGCGGCTCTTCGAGGCCGGAATGGCCAAGCTCGCGCCGTTCCCACCGGACTATTGCGGCCTCGACCGCTCCGCGGTGGTGTCGCTGAGCGCCGATTTTCCGAAGTTGCGGGAGATCGCCATTGCGCCGCCCGCAGACGACTGGTGATCGGATACAATCGGCGCGACCCCCAACGAAAAATCTTCGCCGCGCGAGGATGCGATGCAGGAAATCGATCAACGGGACCGGGAGTTGCTGGGCGCCCTGCAAGGTGAGATTCCGTTGTTGTCGACGCCGTTCGCGGTGATCGGACAGCTGATCGACATGTCCGAGAAAGAAGTGATCAAGCGGACGGAGCGGCTCAAACGCGAAGGGCTGGTACGCGCCGTCGCCGCGCTCTTCGACACGCGCGCGCTCGGCTACCGCTCCTGCCTCGTGGCCGCGAAGGTCGAGCCCGAGCGCATCGACGACGCCGCCGCGGCGATCAACACCCATCCCGGCGTCACGCAAAATTACAAGCGCAACAACGATTTCAATCTCTGGTTCACGATCGCCGTCGCCCCGACGTCGAAGCTCGGCCTGGAGAAGACGGTGGAGATCCTCGGCGGCGAGGCCGAATGCGACACCGTCCGCGCCCTGCCGACGCTCAAGCAGTTCAAGGGCAGCGACGACGACGGCCACGGCGCCGAGACGAAGTACACGCCGCTGACGCCCGGCGAGATCGAGTGCGTCCGCCTCCTGCAGCGCGACCTGCCGCTGCAGCCGCGCCCCTTCGACGCCCTGGCGAAGAACTCCGGCCTCACCAGCGACGAGCTCCTCGGCACGGCCCGCTCGCTGCTCAAGCGCGGGCAGCTGCGCCGCTTCGGCGCCCAGATCGCGTCGCGCAAGCCGGGCTTCTCCGCAAGCGCCATGGGAGTGTGGATCGTGCCGGAGAACGCCGTCGACGACGTCGGCGCGCGCATGTCCCAGAACAAGGCCGTGTCGCACTGCTACCTCCGCCCCGTCTACGACGACTGGCCGTACAACCTCTACACGATCGTGCACGGCCGCTCCGTCGACGAGTGCGAGTCGATCATCAACGACCTGGCCAACGACAGCGGCATCGACGAGACTCAGGCCCTCTACCCGACGAAGGAGTACAAGAAGGCCCGCATCAACCTCTTCTCGGCGGAGTGCGACGAGTGGGAGTCGGCGCACGACGTCGCCGACCGCGCGGCGTCCGCCGGCTAGCGCCAGTCGTCATCCTGAGCGAAGCGAAGGATCTCGGACTACGCAGCTTGAGATCCTTCGCCGTCTACGCGGCTCAGGATGACGAGTTACTTGATGTTCTCGGGATAGATGGCCATCTTGCTCGACGCGCGCAGCTCGTTCGTCAGGCGCGCCACCGCCGCCACGACGTCGTTCTGATGCTGCGCCAGCAGGTACTCGCGCAGGACGGCCCTCACGTGGTCGAACGACTCGTGGCCGGCCGGCTCCTTGTCCTCGACGAGGATGACGTGGTAGCCGAACTTTGTCTCCACGATGCCGCTCAGCACGCCCGGCGGGAGATCGAACGCGGCCGTCTCGAACTGCGGATCGAGCTGCCCCTTGACGACCCATCCGAGGTCGCCGCCGCTCGGCGCGGCGCCATCCTCGGAGTACTTGCGCGCCAGCTCGGAGAAGTAGGCCAGGCGGATGCGCTGCGCCGCCGCCGGGTCGGCCGCGGAGACGCCGCGGAACTTGAGCTGCAGCTCCGCGGCAATGGTCTTGATGAGCTCGAGCGCGGCCTCCTTCGACTTCGGCTTCGGCCCCGCTCCGTTGGCGATGACGACGATGTGGCGCACTTTCACGCGCGCCGGCGTGGCGAATTCGTCGGGATGATCGTCGTAGTACTTCTTGACCTCGGCGTCAGTGACGATCTGCGCGGAGACGACGTCGCGAACGTAGCGGTCGAAGAGCGCCCCCTCCTTCGCCGTCTCCATCTCCGCCTGGACGTCGGCGCGCTTGTCGAAGCCGCGCTTCACGGCCTCCTGAAGGATCAGACGCTTGCCGAGGTAGTTCTCGAGAAAGGCGGCCTTGCCGCCGTTGGCGTTGTACTGCTCTTTCATCGCCGGCGCGAGGTGGCTGTACAACGCGTCGAGCTTCGACACGGTGATGGTCTCGCCATTCACCATGGCCACGACCGGAT
>JBKOUP010000153.1:0-5597 GCA_046723495.1 Acidobacteriota bacterium | reverse complement strand
GTGGAAATCGTGGCCATGGTGATGGTGGTGGTCATGATCGTGCTGCGCCTGCTGCGCGGCAATGGGATCTAGAACCCCGAGTCGATCCCGCCGACCTCGGTCACCACCCACCCGCCCGGCCCGCCGATGATGTGCGCCGTGCCGTGCTGCGGCCCGGTGGACGGCTGCATGGCCTGGCCGACGCTGTTCGGCTGCCAGCGCCAGGTGAAGCTCACGTTGCACTGGTCGGGAGCGGAGCAGTCGATGTCGTCGACCTTCTCGAACTTGCGCTTGGCCACCGGGACGCTCCACGTCGACCCTTCGTCGCTCGCGTTCGCGTGGAGCAGGCCGTCGGGAGTGAGAGCGAACGTGCCGTCGGGCTTCGCTTCGATGTAGTGCAGGGAAAGCAGCGCGTCGGCGACCGAGGGGTGGCCGGCGTTGATCACCTGCTTCGGGAACGAGAGCGTCTTCGGCGCGGCGAAGTGCGCCTCGATCTCCAGCAGGTACTGGAAGCGCGAGGCGTCTGTGCCGGCGGGCCACGTCACCGTCTTCGGCGCGGGCGGGGGAGGGGTGGTGCTGCGGATCTGCAGCCCCGGCTGCGGCGGAGTCGTGGCCGTGGTCGCCGGCTTGGCGCGCTTCTGCAGCGCGGCGATCGGCGCGGCGGCGCGCCGCGCGCAATCCTTCGGCATGAACAGGAGGAGGGCGAGGGTGAAGCAGAGAAAAAAGAGCGCGCTCTTGAGCAGGCCCGAGTCGCCCATTGCTACCGGACGTAGCGGTTGATCATGTCGACCATCTTGTCGCGTGTGAGCGGCTTGCGCATCCAGGCGTTCGCGCCGGAGCTCGGGAACATCTCCTCGAGCGATTTTTCCGGCAGGTCGGAGATGAGGACGATGGGGATGTCTTTCTTGTTCGACTGGGACTTGAGGACTTCGCTCAGGCGGTTGCCCTTGATGCTGGGCAGGTTCACGTCGAGGAAGATGATGTCCGGCGTGTTGCTGGCCAGCACGTGATTGAACTCGATCCAGCTCGAGGCCGTAAGAACCGAGCAGCCCTCGCGCTCGAGCAGGGCTCTGCCGAGCTTCAAGACCAGCGGGTTGTCGTCGAGTATAAGGACTGTAGTTTTGGACAGGGCAACAGCCATTGGCGCGACATGATACATTTTGTGCCTGGACGAAACCATTCCTGATTTGGCGCCGGAGCCCGCGCCGCGGACGCCGCCGCCATTCCGCCTGCCAGCCGAGTATTACGCGTCGCCGGAGCGGACGCCGGTGTTCCCGCGCGCCGTGCCATTCGGATGTGGATCGGCGGCCATTGTCTTCGTCGTCGCGCTCTTCGCATTCGGCGCAATGGCCGATCGCTTCATGCCGTGGCTTTTCGGAATCATGCAGAGCGAGATTGACGGACAATTCACGAGCGATGTGCCCGCCGCGCAGCGGGCCGAGTTCGACGCGCAATTCAACGAGCTCCGCGCCCGTCTGAAAAGTGGCCGCGCAAACCTGCAGCGCCTGCAGCCGTTCCTCGAAAAAATGCGCGACGCCAGCATGGACGACAAGATCACGCCGGAGGAGACGAAGGCGATGATCGAGGCGATGCGGCAGGCCAATCAGGCGAAGCGATGAAGCAGATCGGCCTGGCCATCGCCGTGGCGATCGTCGCGCTCCTGGCCTGGGCGAATGCGCCGGAACACGCGCTGCCGTCCGGCACAACGGCCGACCGCATCGTCGTCGAGAAGTCGGCGCGGCGCCTCACGCTCTACGCGCACGGCGCGCCGCTGAAGTCGTATCCCGTCGCTCTCGGCAAAGCTCCGAGCGGAGCGAAGCAGCGCGCCGGCGACAATAAGACGCCCGAGGGCCTCTACACGATCGACGTCAAGAACGCCGGCAGCCACTTTCATAAGGCTCTGCACGTCTCGTATCCGAGCCCGGCCGACCGCGCCCGCGCCGCTGCGGCCGGCGTCTCCGCCGGCGGCGACATCATGATTCACGGTCTCCCGAACGGCCTCGGATTTCTCGGGCGCACCCAGCGGTTCCGCGACTGGACCGCCGGCTGCATCGCCCTCACGGACCGCGAAGTCGACGAGCTGTGGCGAGCGGTGCCGGCGGGAACGACGATCGAAATTCGCCCATGACCTTCAAACTCGTCTCCTCCTTCGAGCCGCAAGGCGACCAACCCGAGGCCATCCGGCAGCTCATTGAAGGGACCCGTGCCGGCGTGCGCGACCAGGTCCTCCTCGGCGTCACCGGCTCGGGGAAAACCTTCACCGTGGCCAAGGTCATCGAGGCCGTCAACCGCCCCACGCTCGTCCTCAGCCACAACAAGACACTCGCCGCGCAGCTTTACCAGGAGTTCAAGAACTTCTTCCCCGAGAACCGCGTCGAGTACTTCGTCTCCTATTACGACTATTACCAACCCGAGGCCTACATCCCGCAGAACGATCTCTACATCGAAAAGGAGATGACCAAGAACGACGAGATCGACAAGCTGCGCCTCGCCGCCACGAAGTCCCTCTTCGAGCGGCGCGACGTCATCATCGTCGCCTCCGTCTCCTGCATCTACGGCATCGGCGATCCCGACCTCTACTTCGGCATGCTCCTCTTCTTCGAGCGCGGCGTGGAGAAGTCGCTGACGCAGTACCTCCGCCGCCTCACGGAGATGCAGTACGAGCGCACGCCGTACGACCTCGGCCGCGGCACCTTCCGCGTGCGCGGCGACATCCTCGAGCTCTGGCCCGCCTACGAGGACGACGCCATCCGCGTCGAGTTCTTCGGCGACGAGATCGACAAAATCTCCCGCATCGACCCCATCACCGGCCGGACTTCGGGCGAGTTCGATCGATTGGCGATCTATCCGCGAACGCATTACGTCACGCCGCGCGAGCGGTTGATGGAAGCGATGGAGAACATCCGCGTCGAGCTCGACGAGCGCGTCGCCGAGCTGCGCTCGCAGGACCGCCTGCTCGAAGCGCAGCGGCTTTCCCAGCGCACCCTCTTCGACCTGGAGATGATCGCGGAGCTCGGCTACTGCAACGGCATCGAGAACTATTCACGCCATCTCTCCGGCCGCAAAGCAGGGGAGCCGCCGCCGACGCTGCTCGACTACTTCCCGAAGGACTACCTGATGATCATCGACGAGTCCCACCAGACCGTGCCCCAGGTGCGCGGGATGTGGGGCGGCGACCGCTCGCGAAAGCTGACGCTCGTCGAATACGGCTTCCGCCTGCCGAGCGCGATCGACAACCGGCCGCTGTCGTTCGACGAGTTCGACGCGCGGCACGGCCAGGTCATCTACGTCTCGGCGACCCCGGCGCCGTACGAGCTGGAGCGAAGCGGCGGGCTCTATGCCGAGCAGGTCATCCGTCCCACCGGCCTGCTCGATCCGCAGATCGTCATCAGGCCGGTGAAGGGGCAGGTCGACGATCTGATCGGCGTGATCAAGGAGCGGATGGCGCGCGGCGAGCGGGTCATGGTCACGACGCTGACAAAGCGCATGGCCGAGGACCTGACGCGCTACCTGATGGAGCTCGGCATCAAGGTCAATTACCTGCACAGCGACGTGGAGACGCTCGAGCGCATCGCCATCCTCCGCGACTTCCGCCTCGGCGTGTTCGACGTGCTCGTCGGCATCAACCTCCTGCGCGAGGGCCTCGACGTCCCCGAGGTCTCGTGCGTCGCGATTCTCGATGCCGACAAGGAGGGCTTCCTCCGCTCCACGACGTCGCTGATCCAGACCATCGGCCGCGCCGCGCGACATCTGAACGGCGTGGCTGTCCTCTACGCCGACGTGATCACCGACTCGCTGCGCAACGCCATCGACGAGACCAGCCGCCGCCGCGCCATCCAGCAGAAATACAACGAGGAGCACGGCATCGAGCCCGCCTCGATCATCAAGGCCATCGACAGCGACCTGGTGAAGATGGCCAACCTCGACTACGTCGACTTCGGCGTCACGCTGCCGAGGAAGACGAAGCTCGACCTCGGCGAGGAAGATCTCGACAAGGCCATCGCCCGCCTGACGAAGGAGATGAAGGAGGCGGCCAAGAACCTCGACTTCGAGAAGGCGGCCGAGCTGCGCGACCGATTGCGGGAGCTGAAGGAAATGCGCATCTTCGTCTGAAATCCGTCATCCTGAGTCGGCGAAGCGCGACGAAGGATCGCAAAATGCGACGGCTGTGCATTTCGAGATCCTTCGCCGTCTGCGCGGCTTCAGGATGACGACAACGCTGAGGCGACGAGTTAGCCGCCGGGCGGGCGCCGCAGCGCCGCGATCACCGCCCATCCCCCGAACGTCTCCGACACCGCGAACGCGAGCTCGTTCTCTCCCTTTCGCAGCGGCAGGGCCAGCGTGTCGAACAGGCCGACCGATCCGAGGAAAACGTAGTCGCGCGTGCCGAAGCCGTCGTTGCCGGCGTACAGCAACCGCCCGTTGAGATAGACGCGGACGCGGTCGCTGAAGCCGAAGGTCACCTCGCGCGTCGTCGCCGCGTCGGCGTGCAGCGTCGTGCGCGCGATCACGGTCTCGCTTCCCGGCGCGACGCCGGCCAGGCGGGCCAGATTGGCGATGCCGTTGCGCTCCACCGCGAGCTTCGTCCACTGCAGCGGCATCGACGGCAACGACGTCTGTCCTTCCAGCGATTTCTCCGCGAACGGCGTCGAGACCTCCCACGTCGTGACGACGCCCTCGGGCATCGTCTCGGCGGCGGCCTCCTTGCCGCGAAGCGTCACCGGCCCGGGATGAAACTCGAAGTTCGCGAAGTGTGCGCCCTCCGTCGCCGCGAAGATGCCGAGGCCGCCCTCCATCGCTGCGCGCTTCAAGTCGGGGATGGCCAGCAGCTCGTTGCCGATCTCCGCCTCGCCGCGCGAGCCGGCCATCGACAACTTGACGTGGAACCACTCGCCGTCGGGATACGTGACGCGCGTGCAGTAGCGCGGGCCGGTGTAGATCTGCCATCCCCACAGCTTGTGAATGACCGGCGTGTACTGGCTGGCGTCGGGCTTGCCGCCGAGGTGCTGGCGCAGGTAGACGAGCTCGTAATTGTCGGCGTCCTCCATGCGAAACATCAGGCCGCTGAAGCCTTGGGCGAGATGGAAGGCGACGTCGAGCTCGACGACGCCGTCCTGCAGCTTCGCGCCGTCGAGCAGCGCGGTGCCGTCTTTGAGGAAGATGGCCTGCTTCCCGCGGTACTCCTCGACGCGGTGTTCCTTCGCCTCGATTTTCCAGCGAGGCGAGTCGAAGGGGATCGATTCGGCGGCGGCCCAGCGAGCGGCAACGACGAGCGCGATGACGGCGAAACGTTTGATCATGCACGCAGGATCGGCCCTGCGCGTCAGAAAAGATTGGAAGAATCGGACTCGGCGACGCGCTCGCGGTGAAGCGCGGCCGGCGTGAAGCCGGTGAAGGCCGTAAACTCGTGGATCATGTGGGCCTGATCGGCGTAGCCGAAGCGCAGCGCGGTTCCGGCCCAGTCGACGCTGCGCACGGCGTCGGTCGCGGCGAGCTCGCGGTGAAAGCGGATCATCCGCGCCGTCGCTTTCGGAGAGATGCCGACCGCCGACGTGAACGCCCGGCGCAGATGCCGCGAGCTGAGGCCCACCAGGCCGGCCAGCGCTTCGACGCCGGCG
>JBKOUP010000218.1:0-6147 GCA_046723495.1 Acidobacteriota bacterium | reverse complement strand
CCTCGCGCGCGCCGCGGACGGTCGTGACCGCGGCGAAGCGGCCGCCCGCGCGCACGGCCAGCCAGCTGCCGCCGGCGCGGAGGTCGCGGCCGCCGATGACGTTCTCGTCTTCGAGCCACGGCGCGGCGGCGATCGTGGGGCGGTCGTAGAGCTCGTCGCGGTTCGCGGCGATGACGAGCGGGAACGCCTCGGAGACGCGGTGCGCGACCGCGATCAGGCACATGCGCGGGACACGATATAATTTCGCATGCTCCGGAAGATCCTCTCCCTCTCCGTTGCGCTGGCGATCGCGGCGCCGCTGTTCGCGTTCGACGCGACGAAGCCCACCATCGTCCGCCGCGGCCTCTCCCCCGAAGCGCTGGTCGAGGCCATGAATCGCGAGCGCGCGGCCGAAGGGCTGCGGCCGCTGCATCTGAACGTGGCGCTGAGCGCGGCCGCGGACGACCGCATGCGCGACATGTTCACGAAGCACTACTTCGAGCACGTCTCGCCCGACGGCATCGATCCGTTCACGTGGGCGGAGCGGCGCGGCTACGACTACCACGCCATCGGCGAGAACCTGGCCGTCGGCTACCGGACGGCGGGCGACATCGTCGACGGCTGGATGCACTCGGAGGGGCATCGGGAGAACGTGATGGGGAGCGCCTACGACGACGTCGGCATCGCCATTGCCGACGGCGCGCCGCGGCGGCCCTTCGGCGGGCCGACGGTTGTGGCGTTGTACGGGTCGCGGTGAGCGGCGGATCAGGACCTGCTCGCCCCTACGGCCACTTCGGCACGTTGACGAACTCCCCGTCCTCGAAGATGAAGTCGTCGCCGAAGTCGCCTTTCTTCAGGCCGAACTGCGTCGAGTCGGGAGAGAACTTCCCGTCGGGGCCGGCGCTCACGTAGCGGCGGCGCGGGCCGGGGCCCTGAATCGTGCGGTACTTCGTCCCCCACGGATCGACGATCGGCAGGTCCGGGCCTTCGATGGCCTGGTCGAGGATCTTCAGGTCGTACATCACGCGCTTCTTGCGCGCGGCCTCGAGCGTGGCGTCGAGCTTCCGCATCGTCTGCTGCTGCGCGCCGCGCGAAGCGAGGAGAAACTGCCGGCCGGCGTCGCTTTGGAAGAAGGCGATGGCGGCGTCGACCTGGATCTCGTCCATGTTCGTCTCGAACGCGGTGAGCTGCTTCGAGCCGTCGGGAAAGTCGCTGCCGACGAGCGACAGCATCGTGTGGATCTTGGCGCGCTTCGTGGCCTCGTCGGCGGCGAGCGGCAGGGCGAAAAGCAGCAGGGACACGATCACGATCTTGCGCATGCTCAGATTCTCTCCCGAAGCAGATGTTTCTGCACCTTTCCGAGGGCGGTGCGGGGCAACGTCTCGACGCGGACGAAGCGGCGCGGCACCTTGAACGATGCCAGTTGCGCGCGGCAACGGCCGGCCAGATCCTCCTCGTCGAACTCGCCGACGATGAACGCGACCGGCAGCTCGCCGCGCACCGCGTCGGGCACGCCGACGACCGCGGCCTCGTCGACCTCCGGCTGCTCGAGCAGGAACTCCTCGATCTCGCGCGGATAGATGTTGTAGCCGCCGGAGATGATCAGGTCGCTCTTCCGCCCGCGCAGCGTGACGTAGCCGTCGCCGGCGCGCTCGGCGATGTCGCCGGTGCGGAACCAGCCGTCGGTGAACGCCGCCGCCGTCGCCTCGGCGTTTCTCCAGTAGCCGGCGAAAAGCGTCGGGCTCTTGATCCACAGCTCGCCGTCGACGATGCGCGCGGAGACGCCGGGAAGCGGGAAGCCGACCGTGCCGGCGCGGCGCTCGCCGACGTAGGGATTGCTGATGGTCATGAACGTCTCGGTCATCCCGTAGCGCTCCAGGATCGTGTGGCCGAAGAGGGCGCGGAACTGCTCGAGCACCTGCGGCGGCAGCGGCGCGGAGCCGGAGACGAAGAGGCGCATGTCTTTCCCGATCTCCCGCGCGGCCTCGGCCGGCGTATCGAGGAGGCGGACGTAGACCGTCGGCACGCCGAAGAAAAGCGTCGGGCGGAAGTCGAGGAGCTCGCGCGTGGCGGTGCGATGGTCGAAGCGCTCCAGCAGGCGCATGAGGCAGCCGCTGATGAGCCAGCAGTGCAGGCCATTGCCGAGGGCGTGGATGTGGAAGAGCGGGAGCGGGAGGAGGAAGCGGTCGCGCGACGTGATCTGCCACGCGGCGATGAGGTTCACGGCGTTGGCGAGGAAGTTGTTGTGCGTGAGGACGGCGCCCTTCGACGCGCCGGTCGTGCCGGAGGTGTAGATGATGGCGGCGGGATCGTCGCCGTCGAGGTCCGTTTGCGGGCGCGCATCCGAGGCGGCCGGCTCGGGCAGGTCGGACTCGGTGATCAGCGCGCGCGGCTCGGCGTCGCGCATGATGTGGCCGAGCTCGCGCTCGCGGTAGAGGACGTTGATCGGGACGAAGATCACGCCGAGCTTGACGCAGGCGAGGTAGAGGTCGATCAGCTCGATGCGATTCGCGAGATGAACGGCGAGGCGGTCGCCCTTGACGAAGCCGCGCGCGCGCAGGGCGTTGGCGACGCGGTTGCTGCGGCGCTCGACGTCGGCGAAGGTGAAGGTCTCCCCCATCCACTCCAGAGCAGGCTGATCGGCGCGGCCGAGGAGCGAGTGGTCGAAGAGGTGGAGGAGATTCACGGCGCTCAGTTTGCACGACTGGGCGCGAGATGCAACGCCGTTATCCGATCGGCGCCGAGCTCGTGGACGGCGGCGTGCACTTCCGCGTCTGGGCGCCGTCGCGCGACGCGCTGGCCGTCGTCGTCGACGGGCGCGAGATCCCGCTGGCGCGCGACGGCGAGTGCTTCGAGGGCTTCGTCGAGAACGCCGGCGCCGGCACGCTCTACCGCTTCGGCGAGCTGCCCGATCCGGCGTCGCGGTTCCAGCCCGAGGGACCGCACGGACCGTCGATGGTCATCGATCCGCGCTATGCGTGGCGGCACGAGGGCGTCGAGGTGCGCGATCCGATCGTGTACGAGATGCACATCGGCACCTTCACGGCCGAGGGCACGTTCCGCGCCGCGATCGAAAAGCTTCCGCTGCTGCGCGACCTCGGCGTGACCGTGCTCGAGATCATGCCCGTGAGCGAGTTTCCCGGCCGCTTCGGCTGGGGCTACGATGGCGTCGACCTCTGGGCACCGACGCGCCTCTACGGAAGGCCCGACGACTTCCGCGCCTTCGTCGACGCCGCGCACGGCCTCGGCCTCAGCGTGATCCTCGACGTCGTCTATAACCACTTCGGCCCCGACGGCTGCTACCTCGGCCAGTTCGCGAAGAGCTACTTCACGACGAAGTACGTGAACGAGTGGGGCGAGGCCGTCAACTACGACGGCCCCGGCTCCGCCGGCGTGCGCGAGTTCGTCAGCGAGAACGCCGCATATTGGATCGACGAGTTCCGCCTCGACGGCCTGCGCCTCGACGCCACGCAGTCGATCATCGACAACAGCGGCGACCACGTCATCGCCCTCATCGTCCGTCGCGCGCGCGAAGCGGCGTGCGGGCGGCGCATCTGGCTCGTCGCCGAGAACGAGCCGCAGGACGTGCGCCTGATCGAGGAGTACGGCCTCGACGCGCTCTGGAACGACGACTGGCACCACGCCGCGATGGTGGCGCTGACCGGCCGGCGCGAGGCGTACTACACCGACTACCTCGGCACGGCGAACGAATTCGTCTCGATGGCGAAACGCAATTTTCTCTATCAAGGCCAGTGGTACTCGTGGCAGAAGCACCGCCGCGGCACGCCGTCGGGCGGCATCGAACGGCGGCGCTTCGTCTGCTATCTGCAGAATCACGATCAAGTGGCGAACTCCGCGCGCGGCGAGCGACTCCACCAAATTGCGCGCCCCGACGACGTGCGCGCGATGACGGCGCTGCTCCTCCTCGCGCCGCAGACGCCACTGCTCTTTCAGGGACAGGAGCTCGGGGCGCCATCGCCGTTCCTCTACTTCGCCGACCACAAGCCGGAGCTCGCCGGCGCGGTGGCGAAGGGACGCCGCGAGTTCCTGACGCAGTTCCCGAGCATCGATACCTCGAAGACCGCGCTGCCGCATGCGATGGAGACGTTCCTCGCCTCGAAGCTCGATTGGAGTCAGCGCGACGAGAGCGCGGTCGCCTTCCATCGCGAGCTTCTGAAGATGCGCCGCGACGAGGAGCTGATCGACGCCGCCGTCGTCCGCGACGCGCTCTTCGTCCTCCGCTTCGAGTCGCGTCTCCTCCTCGTCAACCTCGGCGACGCCATCGATCTCGATCCCGTCGACGAGCCGCTCCTCGCCGGCGAGTGGACGGCGGTGTGGTCGAGCGGCGACGCGATGACGGCGCTGTGGAAGATCCCCGGTCACGCCGCTATCGTTTGCGCCAGACCGGCTTCTCCGGATCGCTGAGGTCGAGCTCCTGCCACGGGATGCGCTTCGGTTTGCGCACGTGCCCGAGGCGATACGCGGAGAGCCGCTCCGCCAGCCCGCCCGCGCCGACGTGGAACTCGCTGACGACGAGATCGCTCCCCTGCTCGATGGCCAGCACCTCCTCGATGCGCCCGAGGGCCCGGCCGCTCTCGTCGAAGACCTTGCGGCCGATCAGCAGCTCCACGTTCACTTCGCGAATGGGATCCTCCCGACGATGTGCTCGCGCAGCCACTCCTCCCACGCCAGCAGCGGATGCTCGTCGACGTCGACGGTGACTTCGATGTCGACCTCCGTCACCTTCGACCACGGGATGCGGTAGCGCGGCTCGGCGCGCACGCCGAGGCGGCGGTTCAGGGCCAGGACGAGGCGCTCGCACCAGCGGCCGAGGCGGCGGGCCACGACGGCGGTGCCGGACTCGACGAAGGCGACACGCGGCGGCTTCCCCTCGCGCAGGACGATGACGAGGCCGTCGACCTTGCCGAGCTTCACTTTCTTCGCGTCGACGATCTGCTTGTCGAGGACGTCGGCAACGAGATGCGTGGCATGCGACGGCTGCGTCACGAGCCCCCTCCGAGAATTTCCAGCGGCACGGCGACGAGGGCGATGATCGACGCCATGAAGATGGTGAAGACGACGACGGTGTTGCCGATCGGGCCGTTGCGGTGCGAGCCGACGAACTGCTCGTCGTTGAGCAGGAGGATGAACGGCAGGATGGCCAGCGGCAGGACGATGGCGGTCAAGGCCATGGAGAAGATCGTCTGCTTCAGCGGGTCGACGCCGAGAAGGATCGGCACGATGCTGAGGAAGATCATCACCGTGTACGTGAGAGAGAAGCGCGCGCGCTCGGCCGGCTTCTCGTCCTCGCCCCAATTCCAGCCGAGGGTCTGGGCGATCTCGTATGCGCTGGCCAGCGAGATTTCCACGGCCGCGCCGAAGCAGCAGACCGCCAGCGCTCCGCCGAAGATCGGCCAGCCCCACTTGTGCAGCGCGGGCGTGAGGATGAGGGCGATCTGCTCGTAGCGGCTGATGTCGATGCCGCGCGGGTTGAAGACCTGGGCTGCGGCGACGAGGACTCCGATCGACATCAGCGCGCCGAAGCTCATGCCGACGACGGCGGTGATGCGGTTGGCGGGGAGGTCCTTCTCTTTCCATCCTTCTTCCACCGCTCCGGAAGAATAGAAGTAGAACATGTACGGGCTGATGGTCGCGCCGAGGATGCTCACGGCGGTGAACCAGTAGTGGGCGCTCTGGTCGCGCGGCGGAAGGACGGGCGCGACGCTGCCGCGCAGGAGCGGAATCCAGTCGGGATGCATTTTCACGGCGGCGACGACGAAGGCGAGGGTCAGCAGGCCGAGGAGCGAGGTGCCGTTCTCGATGACATTGAGCGTCCCGGCCCACAACGCGAACCAGAGGACGAGCGCGACCGGCACGGCCCACCAGCGGGCCTCGATGCCGGTGAGGATTTTGAGGCCGAGGCAGACGCCGCCGATCTCCGCGCCGAGGACGAGGAAGTTGACGAGGAGCTCGGCGAGGCGCGGCCAGACGGCGAAGTCGAAGCCGAAGCGCTCGCGCACCCCGTCGGCGATGGTGTGCTTCGACACGGCGGCGAGGCGGCCCGACATCTCGATGAGGAAGATGAGGCAGATCGTGCCGACGACGATGCTCCAGATCAGACCGTAGCGGAACGAAGCCCCCGCCTGCGCGGCGGTGGCGATGGAGCCG
>JBKOUP010000268.1:0-2496 GCA_046723495.1 Acidobacteriota bacterium | reverse complement strand
GAATGCCGCATTTTGAGATCCTTCGCTTCGCTCAGGATGACGGCTTATGCAGAGCTTCCTAAGAACTAAGAACCTAAGAACCTCACTCCAGTTCGCGCAACACCTCGATGATCTGCTCGTTCTCCGGCGCCTCGCCGATGTCGTGCACGTCGATGTAGCGGACGATGCCCTTCTTGTCAACGACGACGACGGCGCGCTCGCAGTGGCCCTTGTCCTCTTTGTACACACCGTACTTTCTGGAAACGTCTCCCTTCGGATGGAAGTCCGCCAGCAGCGGGTACTTGGTGATCCCGCCGAGGGACTTGCCGAAAGCGACGTGACTGGGAACGCTGTCAACCGAAATGCCCACGACCTGGGCGTCATACCGTTCAAAGTCGGCCATCTCGGCCTCATATCCCGGCATCTGCACGGTTCACACGGGTGTCCAGTCGAGCGGATAGAAGACCAGCACCACGTTCTTCTTGCCGCGGAGATCGCTCAGCTTGAACTTCTCGCCGTTGCGGTGGCCGGGAAGCGTGAAGTCGGGCGCTTCGTCGCCCACCTTCAGCGTCGCGGTCCGGTCGGCGACCGAAGTCCGTCCGGTTGCTACTGCCATGTTCAATCCTCCTCCCCGTAATCTATCAGTGCTTCTTCTTTTCGCTTGCTTCTTTCAGTTTCTCGCCCGCTTTCTCGAGGCCTTCGCCGGCTTTCTCCTCGGCGCGCCGCACGACCGCGCTATCGCGGGCCTTCTCGGCGTCCTTCTTCAGCTTCTCGGCGGTCCGCTGCAGGTCGGTCTTGAGCTCCTCGCCCGACGTCTTCGTCTTTGCTTTCGCCTCGGCGGTGTCGACTTTGTACGAGCCGTCGGCCTGCTTCTTCATGCACCCGGACGCGGCGAGCGCGACTGAAATCGTGACTACAAAAATAATTCTTCGCATGCTTCTTCGCGTGCAAAGGATGAGCCGCCCGGCGAAACAATTCCGCCGAGGTCCCCGTTCTCTGCGTGACTCATGAACGGACCCGATCGATTGATCCAGGGGATGGCCGGCAGCGGCGACTTCCGCATCATCGCCGCGCAGACGACGGAGACGGTGGAGACGGCGCGCGAGCTGCTCGACCTCGCTCCCGTCGCCGCCGACGCCCTCGGCCGCGCGCTGACCGGCTCGCTGCTGCTGGCGCGCCTCCTCGACAAGGCCCTGAAGAACCAGTACGTCACGCTGCGCTTCGAAGGCGACGGCCCGCTCGGCGTCGTCATCGCCGAGGGAACCGTGGCCGGGCATGCGCGCGGCTACGTCGCCAATCCCGTCCCCACCGACGCCTCGCTCGACGTCCCGCACGCCCTCGGCCGCGGGATGCTCACGGTCGTGCGCGGCGTGCCGCCGGCCGGACGGCCGTACACGTCGCAGCTGCTCACGACCGGCACCGGCATCGCCCAGGACATCACCCGCTACCTGCACCGCTCCGAGCAGATCACCTCGGCCGTGCTCCTCGGCGTGCTGAATCGCCGCGACGGCGTCGCCGCCGCCGGCGGGCTCGTCATCCAGCGCTTCCCGCACGCCACCGAGGAGTCGACCGCGGCCATCGAGTCGCGGATCAAAGAGGCGCCGCCGCTCAGCACGCTCATCGAGAAGATGCCCATCGAGGACGTCGTGGCCACGGTGCTGCACGGCGTCGACTACAAGCAGATCGACCCGAGCTTCGACGTGCCGCTGAGCTACACCTGCTCGTGCAGCCGCGAGCGGGCCCTCGCGCCGCTGGCGCTTTTCTCCGAGGCCGAGCTGCAGCAGATGATGCGCGACGAGCTGACCGAGGTAACCTGCCAGTTCTGCGGGCGCAAGTACCAATTCACGGGTGACGACCTTCTCGGCCTGACCAAGGTAAACTGACGCGCTCCATGCGATCAGTGATCACCGGAAGCGGCATCGCCGTCGGCGCGCACGCGGTCACCAACGCCATGCTCGAGAAGATCATGGACACGACGGACGAGTGGATCCGCACGCGCAGCGGCGTGCAGCAGCGCTACTACGTCGACGACGGCGTCGGCTCCGCGGAGCTCGGGATCGAGGCGGCGGAGCGCGCGCTGGCCGCGGCGGGCCGCACGCGCGACGACATCGATGCGGTGATCTTCGCCACGATGACGCCGAATTTCTACTTCCCCGGCAACGGCCCGGTGCTGCAGGCGAAGATGGGCTTCCGCGAGTCGCTGCCGACGTTCGACATCCGCCAGCAGTGCTCCGGCTTCCTCTACGGCCTGGACCTCGCCGACTCGCTGATCCGCAGCGGAAAGTATCGCCGCCTGCTCCTCGTCGGCGCCGAGGTGCAGACGCCGTTCATGCCGTGGCATCGCGGCGGATGGGCGTCGATGATCGGCCAGGACGTCGAGATCACCGAGGAGATGCGCGCGCTGAACACCTCGCTGCGCGACCGCACGGTGCTCTTCGGCGACGGCGCCGGCGCCGTGGTCATCGAAGGGAGCGAGAACGGCGACCGCGGCTTCATCGCCGCGCGGCTCTTCACGAA
>JBKOUP010000496.1:0-4473 GCA_046723495.1 Acidobacteriota bacterium | reverse complement strand
GGTGCGAGCCGACGCGGACGGAGACGAAGTCGTAGTTCGTGGTCAGGTCGCGGAGCTTGCGCTCGTAGAAGAGCTCCTGCAGCGCCAGGTGGCCTTCGTTGCGGACCGTCCCCTCGCGCACGTCCGGCTTGACGATGCCCTGCTCGGCGACGTGGACGCGGTTGAAGTTGGCGATGAGCGTGGCCTTGATGCGCTGCTTGACGGGCTGGAAGGCGGTGAGGCCCTGGAAGAGATCGCCGGAGAGCTCGACGTTCTGCGAAAAAATGTTCTGGTTGTCCTTGCCAAAGAAGCCGACGCTGGCCGGCTCGGTGGCGGAGACGCCCGACGGCGTCGGCAGCGTGCGCGACTCGGCCAGGGTGTCGCTGATCCCGGTGAAGACGACGAAGGTGTCGTTGTCGTGGATCGGAAAGTCGCCCTTGAGGCGGTTCTGGTGATAGGGATCGAATCGCCCTCTCGACGTCTCGTCGAGCTCGTACGGCGGCGGCGCGATGCGCCAGCGGTCGGTCATCTCCATGGCCGCGTCGGTGTTGAGCATCTCGACGTTGCCGTAGCGCGGCGGCGGTTCGCCGAACGGCGACTGCCGCTGCAGGTTCGATTTCAGTTGCACGCGCAGGAGCGTGGTCGTCGTCGTGCCGTTCGCGGTGATGCGCACCTCGTAGGTGCCGGTCTTCAGCGGCGCGGTCCAGAGTAACGACCAGTTGCCGCTGTTGTCCGCGACGGTCTCGCCGCTCGCGCCGCCTTCGACGTCGATGTGGACGCGCGCGTTCGGCGCGGCGGTGCCGGTCATCGTGAAGGGGATGGTGTTGGTGAAGAACGGCGCCTGCGCGAGCAAGGCGGCCAACAACCACTTCACGAGCACGGCCCGCCTCCGCACTCCGTCACGCCCTCCGGATGCCGCGGAAATTTGAACATCGGCAGCCTTGCGCCGCCGACCTTCAGCCGGTCGGCCCACTTGTTCTGCGGCGGAAGAAGATTGCCGGCGGCGTTGACGGTGACGTAGTCGTCCTGCTCGATGCCGTCGCCGCTGACGCCGAGGCCGCCGACGAGGGCGCCGCCGCGGACGAGCGCGGTCGAGCCGGCGAAGAAGACAATGCCGGTGCCGCCGAGGCAAGGCGTCGCCAGATTCTGGAGGAAGAGCGAGTACCACGGCCCCGGCGGTGCGTCGATGCCGGGGGGGTAGAGCGGCTGCGCTCCGAAGCCGACCGTGCGCGCGCTGACGAACGTTCCCGCCGGCAGCGGCGCGAAGTTGTTGCCGAAGGCGGCCATGTTGCGCGCCTTGGCGACGGAGACGTCGATGGAAAAGATCGTCGCGTCGGGCATGCGATAGATGGCCAGGATCGTCCCGTCGACGTCGGCGACGGCGATGACCATGCGCGCGTAGCTGTTCAGCGGCAGGCGGATGATGGCGCGGGTCCGCTTGGCCGTGGCGATGGCGCGCTGGACGATGGCGTCGACGTCGGCGGCGGAGAGCGTGCCGCCGTTCGGCCCGACGAGGTAGCCCTCGGGCGCGCAGCGGCCGCCCGCAGGCGCGAGCACGTACTTCGTTGGATCGAACGGCGTCGCGTCGGCCGAGGTTCCGTCGGGGCGCTCCAGTCCGACCGGCAATCCGTTGGCGGGGAAGCGGAGACGTCGATCCGGTCCGAGGAACGGCAATCGAATTCCGTCGATGAAGACGTTCTGCGGCTCCGGCAGCGGGTACTTCGGCACGGGCACGAAGCCGGGCGCGAAGGCGCCGGTGGCGGCGGAGAATTCGGCGAGGTCCGTGTCGCCGCCGCTGTCGATCACGCCGACGCCGCCGACGAGCCTGGCCTCGTCGAGCGTCCGTCCGGTCACGCTGAGCGCGCGATAGATGGGGATCCCGCCGGCGTTCACGGGGCGGTCGAACGGCGTCTGCGGATACGGTCCGTCGTCGGGCTCGATCTTTCCGGTGACGATGCCGGGGCCGCAGCCGCTGGCGTCGGCGGCGTTGCACGGCTTGTCGTTCAGAATCCCGTCGAGCGAGCGCGCCCGCGGCAGGCACTGGCCGGGATTCCAGAGCACGCCGAAGTCGCAGCCGCGGTTCGACTGCTCGATGCCGTAGAGGGCCGCAACCGGCGCGTTCGCGACGCCGGGGGGGAAGTGCACGCCGCTGATGAAGCGCACCGTGCGCGACGACAGCGGGGCCATGTTGTTGGAAAAGAGCGCCGCGGTGCGCGCGACGCCGATGGCTTGGTCTTCGCCGCCGGGCGCCGCGCCGGCCTTGCGGTAGACGGCGAGCGGGAGGCCAGTGCGGTCGACGACGGCGATGGTCGCCGGCCGGCTCAGCGCGCCCGCCGCCGCCTGCACGATGCCATCGACCTCGGCGGCGGTCAGCGCGGCGACGTCGGCGCACGGGCCGGCGCTCGGCGTCGTGCAGTCCTGCGCGTGCGCGAGGGCGGCGAAGAAAAGCAGGACCGCCGTCATCCTGAGCGCAGCGAAGGATCTCCGGCTGCGCAGATTGAGATGCTTCGCTTTGCTCAGCATGACGTCAGATCTGGTACGTGAACGTCGCGGCGTTGTCGGCGAGGATGAGCGTGTCGCCCTTCCTGAGCTGCACGTCGGTCACGCGCTCCCCTCCCGTCTTGCCGAGGAACGTGCCGTTCGTCGAGTCCTGATCGATGGCGTGGACTTTCCCGTCGCGGACCACGATGCGCACGTGGCGCTTGGAGATCCGGCTGTCGGGGATGACGACCTGCGACAGGCTCGGATCGCGGCCGATGTAGAAGCCCGGCTCCTCGACGATGAAGCGCTTCCCCTCCAGCGGCCCCGCGGTGCAGACGAGCATGCCGTACCACTGCACCATCTCCGTCCCCTCGCGCTCCGGCGCGACGAACTCGACTTTCGTGAGATCGGTGCCGCCGAGGGTCGGCGGCGACGACGACAACGTCGGCGGCGACGGGGGTGGCGGCGGCGCGTTGACGACCGGCACCTTCGCAGTCGGGACGTCGACCGGCGGCTGCTGCGCCGGCGATCGCGGCGGCGGCGCGGACGGCCGGCTGATGCGCCGAATCAGCGCGATGGCCACCGGAACCAACACGACCACCAGCAGCACGACGATCGCCGCGAGGAAGATCCACCCCATCATTCCCGGCCTGCCTCCACCCAGCAGCGATCGTCCTGGCAGAACGATCGCCGCCGATAATTTCGTCAACGCGTTCCTGGAGCGTTCATGATACTCGTGACAGGTGAGGCAGGTGCTGGCCGGGTTGTCCGCACGCGTGGCGTGGCAGGCGACACATTCCCTGATTTGCGGCAGCAGGACGTCTGACGTCAGCGCGCTCTGGCGCGCCGCGGCGTGGCAGGCCTCGCAGTTGCGATGCGGCTCGCTGTGCGCGAAGCGCGCGTGCCGGATCCAGCGCGTGCGCAGTACGGGGCGCGTGGCCACGAGGCGTCCATTGACGGTCTTCAGCTCGTGGCACTTCGTGCACTTGATCTTGATGACGTGCTCGGCGCTGACGATGGCGCTCTCGCTCGCTGATACGCGCCTCTGCTGCGTCAGGATCCGCAACTCCTCGGGACTCTTGTTTGCGAGCGAGCTGTCGCCCGAGTACATCCCGCCGAGGAAGCCGTAGACGATGCCGGGGTCGCCGCCGTGGGGCACTTCCGCGTTCGGGAAGCGCGCGTCGAAGGTCAGCCGGTGGCAGCGCTGGCAGTCGCTGGCGAAGGAGATCGGCTTCGGGTCCCAGCGCCCGCCCTTGTCGGCGACGAGCTTGTGGCATCCGCTGCACTGCAGCACCTCGCGCTTCCCCTCGGCGTTGAAGATGCCGCGCGGCTGGAGGTGGAGCTTGTGGTTGAACTTCAGCGTGTCGGTGTCGGGCGGCTTGTCGAAGTCGGGATGCTTGTCGTCGAAGACACGGATGTGCGCGGCGGCGGGAGGCGGGAGGCGCGTGTCATGCGCCTGCAGATCGGCGTGGCACGACGTGCACCTCACATCGCCGATCGCGGCCAGCTTCACCGCGCCGCGATGCTCGGCGTGGCAGGAGATGCACGACGGGTGATCCTTCTCCGTCAGCGCATGCGGCTCTTTCGTGTGGCAGGCCACGCATTTCGCCTCGGTGACGCCTTTGAAGGGATCGTGGCAGGCCTGGCAGTTCTTGGCGATCGGCTCGCCGTTGGCGTCGAGCGCGCGCGCGTGCGCCGACGACACGCCGCCCGGCATGAAGACGGCCTGGTTCCGCGGATTGCTCGTGACCTCGGCCAGGAGCGCGAAGCCGACGATGAGGAGCAGGGCCATGAGGGAGAGCTTCGTCAGGTACGGCCGCTGCAGCCGGTAGGCGCCGACATAGTCGATCTTCTTCGCCGCCATCGCGCCGCCGCGCTTCGCCGCCGGCGTTGCCGCTTCGGCTTCTTCCTCCTCGATCGCGGCCAGCTTCACCGCGCCGCGATGCTCGGCGTGGCAGGAGATGCACGACGGGTGATCCTTCTCCGTCAGCGCATGCGGCTCTTTCGTGTGGC
>JBKOUP010000149.1:0-4378 GCA_046723495.1 Acidobacteriota bacterium | reverse complement strand
GCTTCGTCTGCGCGTCGGTGCGGTACGGGCCGCCCTGGGGCATGCGGTCGCCGGTGATGCCGGCGCCGGTGATCTTCCGATAGAGATAGGAGTTCGCGAAATCGTTCGGGGCGACGCGCAGCAGCGAGGCGTTCTCGGTGCTCGGCACGCCAACCGTGTTCGCGTAGGCCCTGCCGACGGAGAGGATCTGTCCCTGCTGATGGCCCAGCGTGTCGTGGCAGCCGATGGCCGCGCACGTCGGGGTGAAGACTTCGTTCTGGACGCGCGTGAACGTCGCCGTCGGATCGATCGGCTCGCTGCCGACGCCGCCGGGCTCCGTGGGGAGCTCTTTCAGCTTTCCGCACGCGCACAGTAGAAAAAGGATGAGGACGATGAGGCGCCGCATGCGCCGCGAAGGGTAGCATGAGGGTTACGCAACTTCGTCTTTGCAATTCGGTGAACTCAGGGGTCCGTCACCATCCATAGCTGCGTCCCGGCTGCGGCGTCTCCCGGCCGAGGAGGGCCTGCTCGTACTTCTGGAACTCGCGGTTCTCGAGGTACGACGGGGAGAGCACCGTGCGCAGATAGCCGAGGTAGGCCTCGCCGCTGAGCGGCTTCCCGTCCTCGGTGAGCATCTCGCCGCGGACGTCGTAGGGCATGAACACGATCTCCTCGAGGCCGCGGGCGCGGAAGAACTTCACGTCGGGCGCGAAGAGGAGATCCTCGGGCGCCACGCCTTGCATGCGCTCGCCGGTGTCCTGTACCTCGCGCACGAGCGTGCGGGCGTCGGGCGCGGTCAGCTCCTTCACCTTCGTCTTGGCGATCTCGACGTTGATCAGCTCCAGCACCTCGCGCACTTCGTTGTAGTACTCGCTCTGGGCGGTGCCGTTGTTGCGGTCCTTGAAGCCGAAGGCGACGGCGGTCTCGCCGCCGCGCTCGTTGCCGAACATCTCCAGGCCGCGCGGGACCCAGACGTTGAGCGCCTTCTGGATGTCGTCGATCGAGTAGCGGCCGCTCTGCGTCGTCGCGCCGACGGCGAGCTCGCGCAGGAAGCCGCGGCCGGAGCCGATGTGGAAGCCTTCCTCGGAGAGCATCGGTCCCATCGAGCGCGCCATCGGCGCGTACGAGAACACCTTCTGCATCTCGAGCTGATATTTGCCGACCAGATCGATGACCGTGGCGAAGACGACGTTGTCGAGGAAGTTCGCGAAGGGGATGTTGAAGGCGTCGAGGACGTGGTTGCCGAGCTCCATGGCCAGCAGTTCGTCCATCGTGTCCTGGGCGACGTCGGGGTGGCCGGGCTTCTTCCACGACGGGTCGTGCGACAGCACCCAGAACATCTGGTAGGCGTGCCGCAGCTCCTCGGCCATGATGCGCAGGACGGCCATCTTCATCTGGTCCGTCGGCGCTTCCTCGAGCGTGAGGCGGTGCTGCTGGATGGAGCCGAGCTCGGTGGAGGCCTGGGCCCGGACGACGTCGCGGGCGGTGTAGAACATGTTGCCGACCATGTCGCCGGCGTGCTCGAAGCGCGGCTGTCCGGCCATGCGCCCGAAGAGGATGTTGTCGGAGTTGAGCTTGCCGATCTTGGCGAAGAGACCGAACGGCGTCTGGCTGTAGTGGCTCGACCAGTTGCGCTCGAGGTACTCGAGCTCGGGGAAGTTTTTCTTCTGCCAGGCCACCAAGGCGTCGTGGTATTTCGGCTTGATGGTCTCGGTCGTGTAGGCTGCCAAGAGGGCTCCTTCTGCGAGGCTTACCTGCGCTGCAACAGGCGTGAATGGTGCGATAATTGCGCGCTGCGGCCGGCATTGTAAGCGCGTTCGACGATTGCTGGAAGATCGCGCGGCGTCGCTTCGTTGCGGCCGTCGGCCCGAAGTCATGCAGCCGCTCACGCTCTTCCATTCGGTGCAGTTTCCGATCGGACAGTACGCCGATGCGCTGCGGTCCGCGTCGATCGCGCCGCAGGCGCTGCGCAGCCTCGACCTCCTCGTTCCCGATGGCGGCGCGCTGCGCGTGGTCCTCGTCGATCCGAGCATCCTCGGCCGCTCGCCGCGCGCGCTCGATGCCCAGACCGCGGTCGTCGGCGTCGGCCTCGCCGAACGGCCGTCGTGGCTCGTCGATGAAACCGCTTACTTCGATCTGCCGGCCAGCCCATCCGGGCCGCTGCTGCTGAAGACCGTCAAGCACGCCTACCAGTTCCTCTACCAGAAATGCCGCGCCGAGACGCTGCAGCGCCAGCTGCGCGAGGTGAGCGAGGTCGGCATCGCCCTCTCCACCGAGCGCGACCATTCGGCGCTGCTGACGAAGATCCTGAGCAAGGCCCGCGAGCTCTCGCGATCCGACGCCGGCTCGCTCTATCTGTTGGACGACCTCGGCGCCGGCAAGGTCCTCCGCTGGAAGCTGGCGCAGAACGACTCCGTCGACGTCGACTTCGAGGAGCGCGTGCTGCCGATCACGAAGAAGTCGCTGGCCGGCTACGTGGCCATGACCGGCGAGACGCTCGTGATCGACGACGCCTACGACCCGCCCGAGGGGGCCGAGTACTCGATCAACACCTCGTTCGATCAGGAGAACGGCTACCTCACGCGCTCGATGCTCGTCTTCCCGATGCTGAACCACGCCGGCGAGGTCATCGGCGTGCTGCAGCTGATCAACCGCAAGCGTCCCGGCACGCCGGCGAAGCTGACGGCGGCCTCGGTGCCGCACGAGGTGATTCCGTTCGAGAAGGAGATGGTGGAGCTGATGCGCTCGCTGGCCGGGCAGGCCGCGGTCGCGGTCGAGAACAACTTGCTCTACGAGTCGATCGAGCGGCTGTTCGAAGGCTTCGTCACCGCCGCCGTCACCGCCATCGAACAACGCGATCCGACGACGTCGGGCCACTCGTTCCGCGTGGCCGACCTGACCGTGGAGCTGGCCAAAGTCGTCGACCACCTCGACGAAGGCGAATACCGCGTCGTCCGTTTCAGCGCCGACCAGATCCGCGAGATCCGCTACGCCTCGCTGCTGCACGACTTCGGCAAGGTCGGCGTGCGCGAGCAGGTGCTGGTCAAGGAGAAGAAGCTCTATCCGCTGCAGCTGGAGACGATCCGCTCCCGCTTCGAATTCGCCATGAAGGCGGTGGAGGCGGAGGGACACCGGCGCAAGCTCGACTACGTGCTGCAGTACGGCCGCGAGGGCTACGACGACTTCGCCGCGCGCGTCGACGCGGAGCTCGGCGAGGAGCTGGCGCGGCTGCGGACGGACTTGGCGTTCGTCGCCCAGTCGAACGAGCCGACGGTGCTGCCGGAAGGGGAGTTTCAATACCTGCAGCAGCTGGCCTCGCGCGAGTTCGAGGACATCCGCGGCAACCGGCGCCTGCTCATCGACCAGGAAGAGGTGCGCATCCTCTCGATCCGCAAGGGGAACCTCGACGCCGCGGAGCGCGGCGAGATCGAGAGCCACGTCACGCACACGTACAACTTCCTGCAGAAGATCCCCTGGACGAAGGACCTCGTCAGCGTGCCGAACATCGCCTACGCCCACCACGAGAAGCTCAACGGCCGCGGCTACCCGCGCAAGCTGACGGCGGCGGAGATTCCGATCCAGTCGCGGATGATGACGGTGTCGGACATCTACGACGCCCTGACGGCGAGCGACCGCCCGTACAAGCGGGCCGTGCCGACGGAGCGCGCCCTCGACATCCTGAAGATGGAGATGAGCGACGGCCTGCTCGACGGGTCGCTGGTGGCGCTGTTCATCGACGCGCGCGTCTTCGAGCGGGCGGGCGTTTTACGAACCTGATTCGGAAATGTAGGGCGGGCTTTAAGCCCGCCCCACATTAGCCGTAAGGTCTAGTTGCCTGCCACGAAGAGGTGGCCGGCGTTCTGCGAATAGATCTTGCCGTCGGCGCCGATCGACGTCGGCGTGTAGGCCGCGCCGAGGGCGAGCTGCTGGAAGATACTCGTGACGCCGGTGCCGCCCTGCGGGATCTTGTAGAGATTGCCGTCCTCGCTGTTCGCGTAGACGTAGCCGCCGCTGTCGACCACGAACCCGTTCACGCACCACTCGAACCCGGCGGGGTGATCGCTGACGCAGGTGATGCTGCCGTTCGGCTGGCGCGTGCAGCTCAGCGTGTTCGTGTTCTGATAGCGCCACTCGATGTTGAGGTTCTTGTTGAGCTGCGTGATGAAGTAGGCCTCGGGGTAGTCGGGGCTGACGGAGTCGCGGTCCGACGGGCAGAGTACTGGGTCGTTGCAGTACGAGCCGATGCCGCCGTACTGGTTGTCCTTGATGACCACGGAGTACGTGCTGCCGTGCCCGACGATGCCGGGGGTCTGGTCCCAGCCGAAGCGGTAGCTGCCGAGGAAGCTGCCGTCGGCGCCGAACTTCATGATGTGGCCCTGATCGTAGTTGTAGCGGGTGA